>NZ_JBHXRU010000159.1:0-8953 GCF_042716255.1 Streptomyces sp. NPDC058662
CCCCGGGCGTGCGCGCCCCGCCGCGCGGCGGTGGCGGCGCCCCGTCCGGGGGACCTCCCGAGTGTCCCCGGCCGCGCCGGCGCGGGGGCGCAGTAGGGTCCGGCGCGTGCCGAACCACGCCTCCCGCCGGACCCTGCTCGCCGCGGCCGCCATGGTCGCCGTCACGGCCTCCGGGGCCGCCTCCGCCGCACCGGCCGGCGCGGGCCCGCGGCGCGCCCCCGGACCGCGCCCTCCCACGCCCTCCGCCGACCGGGACCGGCTGCGCGGCCTGGTCGCCGAGATGAGCCCCGCCGAACTGGTCGGGCAGCTCTTCGTGTCCCGCGCGTACGGGCATTCGGCCACCGACCCCGAGCCGGCGGACGCCGAGCGGAACACGGCCCTGTTCGGGGTGCGCACGGCCGCCGACCTCGTGGCCCGCTACCACCTCGGCGGCGTCATCTACTTCGCCTGGGCGCACAACACCCGTGATCCGCAGCAGATCGCCGCACTCTCCGGCGGCCTCCAGCGGGCCGCCCTCGCCTCCGGCGCCGGGATCCCGCTGCTGCTCTCCACCGACCAGGAGCACGGCGCCGTCGCCCGGATCGGCAAGCCCGCCACGCTGCTCCCGGGGGCGATGGCCCTGGGCGCGCGGCACGCCGCGACGGGCTCCACCCGGGAGGCCCTGCGGGCCGCGCGCATCGCGGGCGCCGAGCTGGCCGCCATGGGCATCCGGCAGGACTACGCGCCGGTGGCCGATGTGAACGTCAACCCGGCCAATCCGGTCATCGGCGTCCGGTCCTTCGGCTCCGACCCGCACGCCGTGGCGGAACTGGTCGCGGCCCAGGTGGCGGGCTACCAGGGCGCCGGGGTGGCGGCCACCGCCAAGCACTTCCCCGGCCACGGGGACACCGAGACCGACAGCCATGTGGGGCTGCCGGTGATGCGCCACACCCGCGCCGAGTGGGAGGAGCTGGACGAGCCGCCGTTCCGCGCGGCGGTGGAGGCGGGCGTGGACGCCGTCATGACGGCGCACATCGTCTTCCCCGCGCTGGACCCGTCGGGGGACCCGGCGACCCTCTCGCGGCCGATCGTCACCGGCATCCTGCGCGAACGGCTGGGGTTCGAGGGCGTGGTGGTGACCGACGCCCTGGACATGGCCGGGGTCCGGCAGAAGTACGGGGACGACCGGGTGCCCGTCCTGGCCCTGCGGGCGGGCTGCGACCAGCTGCTCAACCCGCCGGACCTGCCGCTCGCCCACCGCAGCGTGCTCGCCGCGGTGGAGTCCGGCGAGCTGACCCGGGCCCGGATCGAGGAGTCGGTCCTGCGGATCCTCGAACTGAAGGAGCGGCGGGGCCTGTTCGCGCAGGCCCTCCCGGCGGCCGGCGCGGTGGACGCCGTCGTCGGTACCGCGGCGCACCTCGCCGCCGCCGACGAGATCACGGCGGGTACGACGACCCTGCTGGCCGATCCCGACGGGCTGCTCCCGTTCGACGCGGCGTCGAGCCCCCGGCTGCTGGTCACCGGGGCCGACCCGGCCTCCCCCACGGGTACGTCGGGTCCTCCCGCGGAGGTCCTGGCCCGGGAGCTGACCGCTGCCGGCTGCCCCGCGACGGCGGTGCCGGCCGGCGGCGCCGCGGCCTCGGCCGCCGGGCACGCGGCGGTGGTGGTGTGCACGTACAACGTCCCGGAGGGCGGCGGCCCGCAGCGCACGCTGGTGGAGGAGCTGGTGGCGACCGGGGTGCCGGTGGTCGCGGTGGCGATCCGCAACCCGTACGACGGGGCCCGGCTGCCGGCCTGCGCGGCGGAGCTTGCGACGTACTCCTGGACGGACGTGGCGATGCGCGCGGCGGCCCGGGTGCTCGCCGGGGCCGCGCGGCCCAGCGGCCGCCTCCCCGTCCCGGTGCCGGGCCGGTATCCGCGGGGGCACGGCCTGACGTACGGGTGACGGGATGCCGCAGGGGCGCGTCCGCGGTGTGCGGACGCGCCCCCGGGCGGTGGCGGGTACGGCTGCGGACTACGGCCGCAGCTGCGGCTCGCGCTCCGTCTCGTGCTGGTCGAGAACGGCGTCCGGCTGCGCCAGCGGCGCGGCCCTGCCGGCGTCGGCGAGCGCGGCGGCCGGGGCCACCCCCGCCCACTGGAGGATCTTCGCGGTGGCCAGCGTCCGCTCGCCCTCCTGGAGCTTGGCGACGTTCGCACCGTGGTTGGCGCCCGGAGCGATCATCACGTAGCTGTCGCGCGCCCCGTACCCGATGCGGAACGGCTCGGAGCCCCACGGGTCGTTCTGCCCGTTGACGAACAGCATCTGGTGCGCGTTGTCGCGCACCCAGCGGTCCACGTCGGCCATGGCTCCCGGCTGGAAGGCCATGGGGATCTCGGCGGGCACGAAGTTGCGCGGCGGCTGGTAGCCGTAGCGGCTGAGGTTGCCCAGGTGCGGCAGCTTGATGTCGGGGGAACCGAGCTGCGTGCCCGCCTGGTAGTAGTACGGGGTGTAGGTCTGCAGGCCCTGGTCGGCGTAGGCGGAGAAGCCCGAGATCGCGTCGATCGTGTCCCAGATCTCCTGGTCGGAGGCGGTCGCCGCGGTCGGGACGGCGGCGCAGTCGGCGAGCAGGCTGTACTGCCAGAAGGCCCACACGTAGTCGAGCACGACGGCCTCGTAGGCCTTGTCGAGGTTGCCGACGGTGGTGAAGGTCCAGCCGTTCTCGGCGGCGGCGGCCGCGTACTTGGCCTCCAGGGGCTCGCGGCGCACGAGCGCCTCGCGCTGCACGGCGTTCAGCCGGTCGCGGCACTCCTTGGTGCCGACCTTGGCGAAGAACCGGTCGTAGGCCGAGTCCTCCTTGTCGTTGACGTCGTTGGGCGCGACGTACGCGACGACGCCGTCCATGTCGCGCGGGTAGAAGCGCTCGTAGTACGTCGCCGTCATGCCGCCCTTGCTGCCGCCGGTGGCCAGCCAGTTCTTCTTGTAGGTCTTCTTCAGGGCGGTGAAGAGGCGGTGCTGGTCACTGGCGGCCTGCCAGATGTCCAGGTTCGCCCAGTTGGCCGGGTCGGGCCGCGAGGGCGTGAAGAATCGATACTCCAGCGACACCTGGTTGCCGTCGACGATGGTCGTCGGCTCACTGCGGCGCGGGTTGGTGTTGACGTTGTAGCCGGAGGTGAAGAACACCGTCGGCCGCGAGACGTCCTTGTGCAGCAGGGTCAGGCGCTGCTTGAAGGTGCCCTTCCACGGCTTCCGGTGGTCGACCGGCTGCTCGTAGTTCAGTACGAAGAAGCGGTAGCCGGGGTACGGCTTCTCCTCGATCAGGCTCATCCCGGGAATGCCGAGGATCTGGTCCTTGATGTCCGTGGCGGCCGCCGGTTCCGCGGCGGTGGCCGCTTGTGCCGTGGTGCCGGCCGCACCCATGGTGCCGATCAGCACCACGAGTGACAGCAGCCATCCGAGCGTCTTGCGCATTCACCCTCCCCTTGAGTTCACTTCGGTCGCCGTGAACCTAACCGGGCGAACGCGGCCGTGAACAGACCCAGTTGGGCCGGTCCCTCAGCACAGAATCCAGCCGGAATCGGCCGATCCCGGGCCGACTCGCCCACGTACGTACACGCAACGGCTGATCGCGGCGACCGTGACGGGCCCCGTGCGCCGTTCGAACCGCCCCGCCACGCGCACCGGAACGCCGCCGCGCGCCTGGATGCTCACGGCCATCCGCCGCTCCCCCCGGCCGCGGGCCACGGTCACCGCGCAGGCGTGCGTACGGCTCTTGTACACGCGCACCTCGCCCGTCGCGAAGGACACCGTCCGGGCGAGGCGCCCGGCGCAGCCGCCGGGCGCAGCCTCGGCGCCCGGGGCCGTGGACAGGCCGCCGGCGCAGAGCCACAGGGCCGCCGCCAGCGCCGCCGGGAGCGCGATCCACCGGCCGGGGCTCCACCGCCCCGGCCACCCCCTCCACCCCTGTGCCAATCTGTCCCCCGATCAGTCGTACGTACCCCGTACATACGCACGTACGACGCCCGGACCCCCCGGAAGGTTGCGGCGCGCACGGACCCGGACCGGCCCCGCCGGCCGGTTGACCCCGCCGAGGGCAGCGGACCCGGCGGGCGCGGCGCCCCGCCCCTCGAACACCCCTCCCTCGTCCGAGTGCAGCCGCACGGAGCGGCGGGAGAACGGGAGTTCACCGGGGATCCGGGCGATTACGCTAGGTGACCACCGCATCGCCTGCCGTCTCCGCACCCGAAGCCGCGAAAGGCCCCGCCATGACGAACGACCTCCTCGACCGCAAGCTGGAGCGCGCCTTCGCGCACCTGGACGCCGACCGGACCGGTGTGATCGACGAGCACGACATCATCGCGCTCGGCTCCCGGCTGCTGACGGCCCTGGGGGAGCCGGACGGATCCCCCAGGGCGGACGAGGTCATGCGCGGGCTCGTCGACTTCTGGCAGGCCCTCTTCACCGAGCTGGACCTCGACCGCGACGGCAAGGTCACGCCCGAGGAGTACTCCCTGGGGATGACGCGGCTGTACGCGCAGGGCGGCCCCGCCTACGACGCCTCCTTCCGCCCGCTGATGAAGGCGATCCTCACGGTGGCCGACACCGACGGCGACGGGCGGATCAGCCCCACGGAGTTCCACCGGGCCCAGACCGCTTTCGACACCGACCTGGAACCGGCCGCGGCGGAGCGGCTCTTCGCGCGGATCGACAGGAACCACGACGGGTACCTGACGGTGGACGAGCTCCTCGACGCGGTACGCGAGTACTACACCGGCACCGACGAGGACGCCCCGGGCAACCTCCTCTTCGGCGAGCTCTGACCTCCCCGGGGAGCCCGGGCGCCCCGGCCCGGGCTCCCCGCCGCCGTCGCCACCGCCGCCGGCCTAGGCGGCGGCCCGCTCGTCCTCGCCGACGAAGGTGCGCCACAGCTCGGCGTACCGGCCGCCGCGCGCCAGCAGTTCGGCGTGGCCGCCGTCCTCGACGACCCGGCCCCGGTCCATGACCACGACCCGGTCCGCGCGGGCCGCGGTGGTCAGCCGGTGCGCCACCACCAGGGTGGTGCGCTTGCCCGCCAGGCGGTCGGTCGCGTGGTTGACCTGGGCCTCGGTGGCCAGGTCGAGCGCGGCCGTGGCCTCGTCGAGGAGCAGCACGTCGGGGTCGACGAGTTCGGCCCGGGCCAGTGCGATCAGCTGGCGCTGGCCCGCCGAGAGGTTGCGGCCGCGCTCGGCGACCGTGTGCAGGTAGCCGCCGTCGAGCGTGGCGACCATGGCGTGGGCGCCGACCGCGCGGGCGGCCGCCTCCACCTCGGCGTCGCTCGCGCCGGGCCGCCCGTAGGCGATGGCGTCCCGTACCGTCCCCGGGAAGAGGTACGACTCCTGGGGGACGACACCGAGCCGGTGGCGGTACGCCGTCAGGTCGAGCTCCCGCAGGTCCGTCCCGTCGGCGGTGACCCGCCCGGAGGTCGGGTCGTAGAACCGGGCCACCATCTTGACGAGGGTGGACTTGCCCGCCCCCGTCTCGCCGACGAAGGCGACGGTCTGCCCGGCGGGGATGCGCAGGCTGATCCCGGCCAGCGCGTCGCCCTTCTCGCCGCGCTCCTCGGCGGTGCCGTACTGGAAGCGGACGTCCTCGAAGGCGATCTCCCCGCGCAGCCGCTCGACCTCGCGGGGCCGCTCCGGGCGCGGGGTGGTGGTGGGTTCGCGCAGCAGCCCCTGGATCCGGCCGAGGGAGACGGTGGCCTGCTGGTAGCCGTCGAAGACCTGGGAGAGCTGCTGGACGGGGGCGAAGAACAGGTCGATGTAGAGCAGGTACGCCACCAGTGCGCCGGTGGTGAGGGTGCCGGCCTCCACCCGGCCCGCGCCGACGATCAGCACGGCGGCCGCCGCGCCCGAGGACAGCAGCTGCACGAACGGGAAGTAGACGGAGATCAGCCACTGCCCGCGGACCCGGGCCTCGCGGTACGCGCCGCTGCGCTCGGCGAACCGCCGGGCGCCGGAGCCCTCGCGGCGGAAGGCCTGGACGATGCGGAGTCCGGAGACGGATTCCTGGAGGTCGGCGTTGACCAGGCTGACCCGGTCGCGGGCCAGCTCGTAGGCGACGACCGACTTGCGGCGGAAGACGACCGTGCCGATGACCAGGACGGGCAGGGTGGCGAAGACGATCAGCGCGAGCCCTACGTCGAGGACGAGCAGGGCGATCAGGATGCCGAAGAAGGTGAAGACGGAGACGACGGCGGTGACGAGACCCGTCTGCAGGAAGGTGGACAGGGCGTCCACGTCCGTGGTCATCCGGGTCATGATCTTGCCGGTGAGCTCGCGCTCGTAGTAGTCGAGGCCGAGGCGCTGGAGCTGGGCGAAGATCTTGACGCGCAGGGAGTACAGCACGCGCTCGCCGGTGCGGCCCGTCATCCGGGTCTCGGCGAACTGCGCGGCCCACTGCGCGACGACGACGGCGAGGGCGAGCCCCGCCGCGAGCCAGACGGCTCCGAGGACGGCCCGCTCGACGCCCTGGTCGATGCCGTAGCGGATCAGGATCGGCAGGAGCAGGCCGGCGCCCGCGTCGAGGGCGACCAGGCCGAGGCTGACGGCCAGCGGCGCCCAGAAGCCGCGGAGCAGGCGGCGCAGGCCGTAGCTCTCCTCGGCGGAGGCGGCGCGGGCCTCGTCCACGTCGGGTGTGTCGTCCGCGGGCGGCAGCGCGGCGACCTGGGCGAGCAGTTCGGGGGTGGCGGGCATGCCGGCCACGGCTCCGGCCATCGAGTGCCCGGCTCCGGGCGCCGCGCCGGGCGCTGCCCCGGACCCGGCGGGAGCGGCGGCGCGTCCGTCGCGGTCCTCGTCCTGGCGCCGCCAGAGCTCGGGGGTGATGCCCCCCGCGACGCGGCGTTTGGCGTTGACCGGCTCCGAGTCGATCTCGGCCTCGAACTCGATGTCGCGTTCCAGGTCGCGGTCGGCGTCGCGCTCGAACTCGCCCGGCGCCAGGGCCTCGGGGGTGCGGGGCGAGGCCGCGCCCAGGGCGTCCGGGTCGGTGAGCAGGCGGCGGTAGAGGGCGGAGCGGCGCTCCAGTTCCTCGTGCGTACCGATGTCTTCGAGCCGCCCACGGTCCAGTACGGCGATCCGGTCGGCCAGTGCGAGGGTGGAGCGGCGGTGGGCGATCAGCAGGGTGGTCCGGCCGGCCATCACGGCCCGCAGCGCCTCGTGGATCTCGTGCTCGACGCGGGCGTCCACGGCGGAGGTGGCGTCGTCGAGGAGCAGCAGCCGGGGATCGGTGAGGATGGCGCGGGCGAGGGCGATGCGCTGGCGCTGGCCGCCGGAGAGGGTGAGGCCCTGCTCGCCGACCGCGGTGTCGTATCCGGCGGGCAGGGCCTTGATGAACCCGTCGGCCTGGGCGGCCGCGGCGGCGGCCTCGACCTGCGCGTCGGTGGCGCCGGGGTGCCCGTAGGTGATGTTGGCGCGGATGGAGTCGGAGAAGAGGAAGGAGTCCTCGGGTACGAGTCCGATGGCGGCCCGCAGCGACCCGTAGGTCAGGTCCCGGACGTCGTGGCCGCCGACGCGGACGGTGCCGGCGTCGGCGTCGTAGAAGCGCGGCAGCAGCAGCGAGACGGTGGACTTCCCGCTGCCGGACGAGCCGACGAGGGCGATGGTCTCCCCTTCGGCGAGGGACAGCGAGAAGCCGTCGAGGACGGGCCGCTCGGGGTCGTACCCGAAGCGGACGGCGTCGAACTCCACGGTGGCGGGGGCGTCGGCGGGGAGCTCGTGCCCGCCTTCGCGGATCACCGGTGCGGTGTCGATGAGCTCGAAGACGCGCTCGGCGCCGGCGCGGGCCTGCTGACCGACGGTGAGCACCATGGCGAGCATCCGGACGGGGCCGACCAGCTGGGCGAGGTAGGTGGAGAAGGCGACGAAGGTGCCGAGGGTCACCTGGCCGCGGGTGGCCAGCCAGCCGCCGAGCGCCAGCATGGCGACCTGTGCGAGGGCGGGGACCGCCTGCAGGGCGGGGGTGTAGCGCGAGTTGAGGCGGATGGTGCGCATCCGCCCGGCGAAGAGCCCGCGGCCGGCCGCCCGGAGCTTGCCGGTCTCCTGCTCCTCCTGGCCGAAGCCCTTGACGACGCGGACGCCGGTCACGGCCCCCTCGACGACGCCCGCGACGGCGGCGGCCTGGCCCTGGGCGAACCAGGTGGCGGGGAAGAGCTTCTTGCGGCTGCGCTTGGCGATGAACCAGAGGGCGGGGGCCATGAGGAGTGCGACGAGGGTCAGCAGGGGCGAGAGCCACAGCATGATCCCGAGGGACATCCCGAAGAGCAGGAAGTTCCCGATGGTCATGGGCAGCATGAACAGCAGGCCCTGGATGAGCTGGAGGTCGGTGGT
This sequence comes from Streptomyces sp. NPDC058662, assembly GCF_042716255.1. Classification (NCBI taxonomy): domain Bacteria; kingdom Bacillati; phylum Actinomycetota; class Actinomycetes; order Kitasatosporales; family Streptomycetaceae; genus Streptomyces; species Streptomyces sp. NPDC058662. Next base: position 8,317 of record NZ_JBHXRU010000159.1, read on the forward strand.
GGCCCGCCCGACGACCTGCCCGGTGGACAGCTCGTCCTGGCGCCGGCCGTCGAGGCGGGCGATGGTGTCGTACATGTCGGTGCGCAGGTCGTGCTGCACGTCGAGGGCGAGGCGCCCGCCGTAGTACCTGCGGATGTACGTGAGCACGTACACGAGCAGGGCGGCGGCTATGAGCAGCCCGGCCCAGAGGCCCATGGGGCGGCTCCGGTCGCCGATGACGTCGTCGATGATCACCTTGGTGACCAGGGGCACGAGCGCCATGACGGCCATGCCGCCGAGCGAGGACCCCAGCGCGAGCAGCACGTTGAGCCTGTACCGCCAGGTGTAGGCGACGAGCCTCCTGCCCCAGCCCTGTTTCTCTCCGGTCGCAGTCTCCGCCGCCGCCACGTGGTGCCTCCCCGTTCGTCCTGTCCTGCCGCCTCCCCCAACGCGCCGACCGGCGGATTTCATCCCGCCGCAACAATCGAACGGGGTTGCGCGCGGGTCGGCAACCGGGCGGGGCACGGGGGGGGCGATCGGGGATCAGGCCGGGCGGCGCGGATCTAGTGCCGTGGCCGGAAAGGTTTGCCGGGTCGCGGTGTCCGGTGCGGTGCATCGCAAGACGGCGGACCACGGCTCGTACTGGACGTACCGCCGT
>NZ_JBHXRU010000160.1:0-8949 GCF_042716255.1 Streptomyces sp. NPDC058662
GTACTGGACGTACCGCCGTGGTCCGCCAACGCCGCGAGGTGCCGTGCAGGGCGCCGCGACCCGGTGAACCTTTCCGGCCACGGCACTAGCCGCGCTCGTCCAACCGGTAGACGCGGCGGGCGTTGCCCGCCGCGATCAGGGCGGCCACCCGCTCGGCGTCCCGCCAGGACCACGACCCGTCGCCGGCCCAGCGGCCCAGCACCCGGCCCAGCGCCTCCCGGAACACCAGGGCGCCGACCGCGTGCAGTTCCGGCAGCCGCCCCCCGCCGCTGGAGAACAGCAGCTTCCCGAACGGCGCCAGTTCCAGCAGCTCGGCCAGTACGGCCCCGGCCCCGGCCCCCGTCCGCCCGAGGGCCGCGCCGGCGTCGGCGTAGACGTGCGGGAAGCGCGCCGCCAGGACGGCCGTGTGCCGGTGGTACGGGTACCCGCCGAGCAGCACCAGCCGGGTGCCGAGCCCCGCCGTGGCCCGTACGAAGCCGGTCAGCGGCGCCGGATCCGCCGCGCCCCCGGCTCCGTCGGCGCGGAGCCGCAGCTGGAGCGGCAGCCCCGAGGCCACCGCGCTCCACATCAGGTGCCGCAGGAGCACGGGATCCTGTACCGCCCCGCCCCGGGGCCGCCCGGCCAGCCACCGCCCGGCCGCCGCGCGCACCTCGCCGGGGGCGGGCGCCTCGGGTCCGCGGGCCAGGGCGGCGGCGTCGGCCCGGCAGGAGAAGGCCACAGCCCCGGTGCCCGCGTGGTGCACGGCTGCGGCGAGGTTGACGAGGAAGGCTCCCACGGTGCCGGAGGTGTCGGCGGCCTGCTCGGCGAGCAGCTCCAGCCGGACCACCTCGAAGGCCTCGGCGTCGCCGGCGAGCGCCAGCTCCTTGGGCCCGGTCAGGTCCCCGGCCTCCCCGGTGTCGACCAGGTACGAGGCCACCCCGGACCCCCTCAGCAGCAGCCGCGCCGACTCGGCGGCGCCCAGCTCGCGCCGCCGGGCCAGGTAGCGGACGGGTGCGGCGTGCGGCTCCAGGCCGAGCAGCGGCGCGCACCAGCGGCGCACCGCGATCCCGGCCTGGGTGTCGAAGGACGTGGTGCCGGGGGCGGGCGGACCGGCCGAGGGGAGCAGCTGGGCCTCGAAGGTGCCCAGGCCCAACTCCGTGCGCAGTACTCCGTGGCAGTGCTGGTCCACCAGGGGCGGCGTTTCGATCATCCGGGCATCCCGTTGCGGACGTGAGGAAGGGGCTTCCACACGTCCTAACGGGTGAGTGGGGCGCGAGGTGTTGCTCGCGCTGTTGACCGAGTGGCCCACCCGTACGGAGCAGGCCGGGCCGAGCGGGCCCCGGGCCGCGGCAAGAAGACGGTCAGGAAGCGGCCGGAAGGGGTCGGGAAGCGCTCAGGCCGTAGGGTTCGCCGGGCCGCCGAGCTGGATGCCGGCCATCCGGGTCCATTCGTACGGGCCCGTCCGCACCCGCGCGGCGAGCTCGCCGTCGAACTCCTCCTGGAGGGCCAGTCCGGCCTTCTCCGCGGCCAGCCGGGCCGTGTCGTGGGTCGGGGCCACCAGGTCGCCCCAGCCCCCGTCCGCGCCGACGAGCACGATACGGGTGCCGGCCTGGCCGATGTGGGCGAGGTGGCCCTCGGCGCCGCCGTGCTCCCGGGCGAACGCGCCGATCTGCTTGGCCAGCTTCGCGGCCGTACGGTCCTGCTTCTTGTCCGCGCTGCCTGCGGTGTCCGCCGCGCCTGCGGTGTCTGCGGTGTCTGCCATGGACAGCATGCTACCGGTGAGTAATCAGCGGAGGAAGGGATCCACGGCCACCGCCACGAAGAGCAGCGACACGTACGTGATCGACCAGTGGAACAGGCGCATCTCCTTGAGCTTCGGGCCCGTCACCCCGGCCTTGGCCCGCGCGTGCAGCGCGTGCGCCTCCCACAGCCACCAGCCGCCGGCCACCAGCGCGACCGCGGTGTAGAACCAGCCGGTGTACCCCAGCGGCGTCAGCAGCAGCGAGACCGCCACCATCACCCAGCTGTAGAGGACGATCTGGCGCGCCACGACCTGGTTGCCCGCCACGACCGGCAGCATCGGCACGCCGACCCGCGCGTAGTCGTCCTTGACCTTCATCGACAGCGGCCAGTAGTGCGGCGGCGTCCAGAAGAAGATGACGAGGAAGAGGATGACGGCGGCCCAGGAGACCTCGTTCTTGACGGCCGACCAGCCGATGAGCACCGGCATGCAGCCCGCGATGCCGCCCCAGACGATGTTCTGCGCCGTACGCCGCTTCAGCAGCATCGTGTAGACCACGACATAGAAGAGGAGGGCGCCGAGCGCGAGGGCGGCCGACAGCCAGTTGATCAGCAGGCCGAAGAACAGGGTGGAGAGCACGCCGAGGGTGATGCCGAAGACCAGGCACTCCCGGGGGCTGACCATGCCGGTCACGAGCGGGCGCTGCGAGGTCCGGTCCATCAGGGCGTCGATGTCGCGGTCGATGTACATGTTCAGGGCGTTGGCGCCGCCCGCCGACAGGTAGCCGCCGAAGCAGGTCGCGAGGACCAGCCACAGGGAGGGCACGCCCTGCTCGGCGAGGAACATCACCGGCACTGTGGTGATCAGCAGAAGTTCGATGATCCGCGGCTTGGTCAATGCCACGAAAGCCATGACCCGGGCCCCGAGCGGCCGGTGGACGGGGCTCGTCCCGAGCACCCCCGCTGGACGGGATTCGACGGCCGTCACACGCACCCCTGAGAGAGAATCCAGCAAGCCCCGGTTCGGACCGTTCAAGACATGAAGGGCCGGTAAGGGCTTGCGCGTACCACGCCACTCTAGACGTTGCCCCTGCGTCGCCCCGCGCCGGGGTCGGCTCGTGTTGGGCCGATCGGAGCGGCCCGGCGGGCGCCCGAAGGACGTCCGAGCGGCACCCGGCGGGCCGCGCCGGGCACCTATGAGCAGGTGAACAGGGGCTGCCGACGAGGTGACGGAGTGCGGACACTCGAATAGTTGCACGCCGTGACGGGGGTAGGCTCGGAATCGCGCCGGTGCACCGTTCGTCACCGGGAACAGACATGTGGAGAGGAGCCCTGACCCACGGTGAGCACCAAGCCGACCACCACAGAGCTCGCGTGGACCGAACTGGACCAGCGGGCCGTCGACACCGCCCGCATCCTGGCCGCTGACGCGGTCCAGAAGGTCGGGAACGGCCACCCCGGTACGGCGATGAGCCTGGCCCCCGCCGCGTACACCCTCTTCCAGAAGGTGATGCGGCACGACCCGGCGGACCCCGAGTGGGTCGGCCGCGACCGCTTCGTCCTCTCCGCCGGGCACTCGTCGCTCACCCTCTACACCCAGCTGTACCTCGGCGGGTTCGGGCTGGAGCTGGACGACCTCAAGGCCTTCCGCACCTGGGGCTCCAAGACCCCCGGCCACCCGGAGTACGGCCACACCGCCGGCGTCGAGACCACCACCGGGCCGCTCGGCCAGGGCATCGCGAACGCGGTGGGCATGGCCATGGCCTCCCGCTACGAGCGCGGCCTGTTCGACCCCGAGGCCGCCGCGGGCACCTCCCCCTTCGACCACATGATCTACGCGATCGCGGGCGACGGCTGCCTCCAGGAGGGCATCTCCCACGAGGCGTCGGCCCTGGCCGGCCACCAGAAGCTCGGCAACCTGGTGCTGCTGTGGGACGACAACCACATCTCCATCGAGGGCGACACGGAGACGGCCGTCTCCGAGGACACCCTGGAGCGCTACGCCGCGTACGGCTGGCACGTCCAGCGCGTGGAGCAGAAGGAGAACGGCGACCTCGACCCCGAGGCGCTGTTCGCCGCGCTCCAGGCCGCCAAGGCCGAGACCGGCCGCCCGTCGTTCATCGCGGCCCGCTCGATCATCGCCTGGCCCGCCCCGGACGCCCAGGGCACCGAGGCCGCGCACGGCTCCGCGCTCGGCGACGACGAGGTCGCGGCCACCAAGCGCGTCCTCGGCTTCGACCCGGAGCAGGCCTTCGAGGTCTCCGACGAGGTCCTCGCGCACACCCGCAAGGCACTGGACCGTGGCCGCGAGGCCAAGGCCGCCTGGGAGAAGGACTTCTCCGCGTGGCGCACCGCCAACCCGGAGCGCGCCGCCGAGTTCGACCGGATCCAGGCCAACGAGCTGCCCGCGGGCTGGGAGGACGAGCTCCCCCTCTTCGAGGCCGGCAACGCCGTCGCCACCCGCGCCGCCTCGGGCAAGGTGCTCGGCGCCCTCGGCGCGGTCATCCCGGAGCTGTGGGGCGGCTCGGCCGACCTGGCCGGCTCCAACAACACCACCATCGACAAGGACTCCTCGTTCCTGCCGGTGGGCAACCCGCTGCCGGAGGCCGACCCGTACGGCCGCACCATCCACTTCGGCATCCGCGAGCACGCCATGGCCGCGGCCATGAACGGCATCGCCCTGCACGGCCACACCCGCGTCTACGGCGGCACCTTCCTGGTGTTCTCCGACTACATGCGCAACGCCGTCCGCCTCTCCGCGCTGATGCACGTGCCGGTCACCTACGTGTGGACGCACGACTCCATCGGCCTCGGCGAGGACGGCCCGACGCACCAGCCGGTCGAGCACCTCGCCTCGCTGCGCGCCATCCCGGGCCTCAACGTGGTCCGCCCGGCCGACGCGAACGAGACCGCCGTCGCCTGGCGCGAGATCCTGCGCCGCCACACCAAGGTGTACGGCAAGGGCGCCCCGCACGGTCTGGCGCTGACCCGCCAGGGCGTGCCGACCTACGAGCGCAACGAGGACGCCGCCAAGGGCGGGTACGTGCTGTTCGAGGCCGACGGCGGCGAGCCGCAGGTCGTCCTCATCGGCACCGGTTCCGAGGTGCACCTGGCCGTGGAGGCCCGCGAGCAGCTCCAGGCCCAGGGCATCCCCACCCGCGTCGTCTCGATGCCGTCCGTCGAGTGGTTCGAGGAGCAGGACCAGGACTACAAGGACAGCGTCCTGCCGCCCTCCGTCCGGGCACGCGTCGCGGTCGAGGCCGGTATCGGCCTGACCTGGCACCGCTACGTCGGTGACGCGGGCCGCATCGTCTCGCTGGAGCACTTCGGCGCCTCCGCCGACGCGAAGGTGCTGTTCCGCGAGTTCGGCTTCACCCCCGAGCGCGTGGCCGCCGCCGCCCACGAGTCCCTCGCCGCCGCGCGCTGACTCGGTTCGAGACCAAGTAGGAGATGGAATTCTCATGACAGACGCACTCAAGCGCCTCTCCGACGAGGGTGTGGCGATCTGGCTGGACGACCTGTCCCGCAAGCGCATCACGTCCGGCAACCTGGCCGAGCTGATCGACCAGTCGCACGTGGTCGGTGTCACCACCAACCCCTCGATCTTCCAGAAGGCCATCAGCAGCGGTGACGGCTACGACCAGCAGCTGGCCGACCTGGCGACCCGCAGGGTGACCGTCGAGGAGGCCATCCGCATGATCACCACGGCGGACGTCCGCGACGCCGCCGACATCCTGCGCCCGGTCCACGACCGCACCGACGGCCAGGACGGCCGCGTGTCGATCGAGGTCGACCCGCGCCTGGCGCACGACACCGCGGCGACCGTCGCCGAGGCCAAGCAGCTGGCCTGGCTGGTGGACCGCCCGAACACGCTGATCAAGATCCCGGCGACCAGGGCCGGCCTGCCGGCGATCACCGAGGTCATCGGCCGGGGCATCAGCGTCAACGTCACGCTGATCTTCTCGCTGGCGCGCTACCGCGAGGTCATGGACGCGTACCTGGCGGGTCTGGAGAAGGCCAAGGCCGCGGGCCTGGACCTGTCCCTGATCCACTCGGTCGCCTCCTTCTTCGTGTCCCGTGTGGACAGCGAGATCGACAAGCGCCTGGACGCCGTCGGCACCGACGAGGCCAAGGCCCTCAAGGGCAAGGCGGCGCTCGCCAACGCCCGTCTGGCCTACGAGGCGTACGAGGAGGTCTTCTCCTCGGACCGCTGGACCGCCCTGGAGCGCGTCGGAGCCAACAAGCAGCGCGCGCTGTGGGCCTCGACGGGCGTCAAGGACCCGGCGTACAAGGACACCCTGTACGTGGACGACCTGGTCGCGCCCAACACGGTGAACACCATGCCGGAGGCCACTCTGGAGGCCACCGCCGACCACGGGCAGATCACGGGTGACACCGTGCGCGGCACCTACGAGCAGGCCCGCGCCGAGCTCGACGCGGTCGCGAAGCTGGGCATCTCGTACGACGATGTGGTGCAGCTGCTGGAAGACGAGGGCGTCGAGAAGTTCGAGGCGTCCTGGAACGACCTGCTGAAGTCGACCGAGGCGGAGCTCCAGCGCCTCGCCCCCACGGAGGCCTGAACACTTTGACTGTGAACGGAGCGAACCCGCTTCGTGACGCACAGGACCGGCGGCTCCCGCGCATCGCGGGGCCGTCCGGCCTGGTCATTTTCGGCGTTACGGGTGACCTGTCGCGCAAGAAGCTGATGCCCGCCGTCTACGACCTGGCGAACCGCGGCCTGCTTCCACCGGGCTTCTCGCTGATCGGCTTCGCCCGCCGGGAGTGGGAGCACGAGGACTTCGCGACGGAGGTGTACGAGGCCGTCAAGCAGCACTCGCGCACCCCGTTCCGCGAGGAGGTCTGGCAGCAGCTCGTCCAGGGCTGCCGGTTCGTCCAGGGAGACTTCGACGACGACGCGGCCTTCGAGACCCTCAAGGCCACCATTGAGGAGCTGGACAAGGCGCAGGGCACGGGCGGCAACTTCGCCTTCTACCTGTCGGTCCCGCCCAAGTTCTTCCCCAAGGTGGTCCAGCAGCTCAAGGACCACGGCCTGGCCCAGAAGGAGGGCTCCTGGCGGCGCGCCGTCATCGAGAAGCCCTTCGGCCACGACCTGAAGAGCGCCGAGGAGCTCAACAAGGTCGTCCACGAGGTCTTCCCGCGGGACGAGGTCTTCCGGATCGACCACTACCTCGGCAAGGAGACCGTCCAGAACATCCTGGCGCTCCGCTTCGCCAACACGATGTTCGAGCCGATCTGGAACCGGTCGTACGTCGACCACGTGCAGATCACCATGGCCGAGGACATCGGCATCGGCGGCCGGGCCGGGTACTACGACGGCATCGGCGCGGCCCGCGACGTCATCCAGAACCACCTGCTCCAGCTGCTGGCGCTCACGGCGATGGAGGAGCCCGGCTCCTTCCACCCCAAGGCGCTGGTGGCCGAGAAGCTCAAGGTGCTGACCGCGGTGGAGCTGCCCGAGGACCTGGGCAAGTACACCGTGCGCGGCCAGTACTCGGCGGCCTGGCAGGGCGGCGAGAAGGTCGTCGGGTACCTCGAAGAGGACGGCATCGACCCCAAGTCGAAGACCGACACCTACGCGGCCGTCCGCCTGGAGATCAACAACCGCCGCTGGGCGGGAGTGCCGTTCTACCTGCGGACCGGCAAGCGGCTCGGCCGCCGGGTGACCGAGATCGCGGTCGTCTTCAAGCGGGCCCCGTACCTGCCGTTCGAGTCGGGCGCGACCGAGGAGCTGGGGCAGAACGCCCTGGTCATCCGGGTCCAGCCGGACGAGGGCGTGACGGTGCGCTTCGGCTCCAAGGTCCCCGGCACCTCCATGGAGGTCCGGGACGTCACGATGGACTTCGCCTACGGCGAGTCCTTCACGGAGTCGAGCCCCGAGGCGTACGAGCGGCTCATCCTCGACGTGCTCCTGGGCGACGCGAACCTCTTCCCGCGCCACCAGGAGGTCGAGCTGTCCTGGAACATCCTCGACCCGATCGAGGAGTACTGGGACAAGCACGGCAAGCCCGCCCAGTACCCGTCGGGTACCTGGGGACCGGTCGAGGCGGACGAGATGCTCGCACGAGACGGACGGAGCTGGCGCCGGCCATGAAGATCGACCTCACGGAGACCAACTCCAGCAAGATCAACGCGGCGATGGTGCAGGCGCGCCGGGACATCGGCACGCCGGCCATCGGCATGGTCCTCACGCTGGTGATCGTGACCGACGAGGAGAACGCGTACGACGCGCTCAAGTCGGCCAACGACGCGTCCCACGAGCACCCCTCGCGGATCGTCGTCGTCATCAAGCGGGTCAGCCGCTCGCCGCGCAGCCGCCGCGACGCCCGTCTCGACGCGGAAGTGCGCGTCGGGGCGGACTCCGGCAGCGGTGAGACGGTGGTACTGCGCCTGCACGGCGAGCTGGTCGACCACGCCCAGTCCGTCGTGCTCCCGCTGCTGCTGCCGGACGCCCCCGTGGTGGTGTGGTGGCCGGACGGCGCCCCGGCGGACCTTGCGGGCGACCCGCTGGGAGCGCTGGCCCAGCGCCGGATCACGGACACGTACTCCTGCGAGGACCCGACCGGAACGCTCGCGACCCGCGCGGCGGCCTACGCGCCCGGGGACACGGACCTGTCCTGGACCCGGATCACGCCGTGGCGCTCCATGCTGGCGGCCGCGCTGGACCAGCAGAACCTCTCGGTGGTCTCGGCGACGGTCGAGGGCGAGGACGAGAACCCGAGCTGCGAGCTGCTGGCCATGTGGCTGGCGGACCGGCTCCAGGTCCCCGTCCGGCGCACGCTGTCGTCGGGCCCGGGCCTGACGTCCGTACGCCTGGAGACCAAGGACGGCGACATCGTCCTGGACCGTGCGGACGGGTCGCTGGCCACCCTGTGCATGCCGGGGCAGCCCGACCGCGCGGTGGCGCTCAAGCGCCGGGAGACGGCCGAGCTCCTCGCGGAGGAGCTGCGCCGGCTGGACCCGGACAACACGTACGAGTCCTCGCTGCAGTTCGGCGTGGCGAAGCTGCATGCCGCGCAGGCGGCGACGGCGAAGGCGGCTCCGCCTAAGGCCAAGGCCGCCGAGGGCCGGGCGGATGCCCCGGCGCCGGCGCCGGAACCGACCCCGGCCGAGGGGGCTCCGGCCCCGAAGCCGGCGGCCAAGCCGGCGAAGAAGTCCGCGGCCGGATAGCGGGACTCCGCCCCGGACCCGGTCCTCGAACGCCGGGCGTGC
>NZ_JBHXRU010000161.1:0-8832 GCF_042716255.1 Streptomyces sp. NPDC058662
CGCCCCGGGTGCCGCGGTCGGCGCGGCCGGGGGGCCGCACCGGCGGGACCCCCGCACCGGCCGCCGCGCCGGGCGGCGGCGGACCGGCGCCGCTGGGGCGGTTCCTCGCCAAGGCCGCCGCCGTCACGGCCGGGCTGACCGCGGCCGGCGCCGTGTTCGGGCTGCTGCGCGACCAGACCATCGCGCACCTCTTCGGGGCCGGGCACGACAGCGACGCCTTCCTGATCGCCTGGACCGTGCCCGAGATGGCCTCGACGCTGCTCATCGAGGACGCCATGGCCCTGCTGATGGTGCCCGCGTTCAGCCACGCCCTGGCCCGCCGGGCCGCCAGCCGGGCCGGCCTCACCCGCAAGGAGGCCCGCGCGCAGGACCCCGTACGGCTGCTCGTCGCGGCCACCCTGCCGCGGCTCGCCGTCCTCCTGGCCGCCGTCGCGACCGTCATCTGCCTGGCCGCACCCCTGGTCGTCGGCGTGCTCGCACCCGGCCTGCCCCACCCGGAACTGGCCGTCCAGTGCACCCGGCTGACGGCCCTGACCGTGGTCTCCTTCGGCATCGCCGGGTACTTCAGCGCCGCGCTGCGCGCGCACCGGTCGTTCCTGCCGCCCGCAGCGATCTACGTCGCGTACAACGTCGGCATCATCGGCACCATGGTCGCCCTGCACACCCTGTGGGGGGTGCGGGCCGCCGCCGCCGGGGTCGCGGCCGGCGGACTGCTGATGGTCCTCGTCCAACTGCCCGCCTTCGTCCGCAACGTCGGCTTCGGTCCCTCCCGCGCCAAGGGCGCCGCGCGCCGCCGGCGGGACCGGGACCGGCCCACCCTCATCGCCTTCGGGGTGATCGCCCCGGTCATCTTCTTCGCCGTCTTCCGGCAGTCGCAGGTGCTGGTCGAGCGGTTCCTCGCGGCCTCCCTGCCCCCCGGGGCCATCTCGCACCTCAACTACGCGCAGAAGGTCGCGCAGATGCCGATGGTGCTCTCGCTGATGATCTGCACCGTCACCTTCCCCGTCGTCGCCCAGGCGATGGCCGGCGGGGAGCGGGAGAAGGCCCGCCGCCGCGTCGAGCAGGACCTCGCGTTGGCCTCCCTCGCCGTCCTCATGGGCGCCGCGCTCGTCATCGGGTACGCACCCCAGATCATCGAGGTCCTCTTCGAGCGCGGCGCGTTCAGCCACCAGGACACTCTCGCCACCGCCTCGATCATGCGGGTCTACGGACTCGGACTGCTCGGCCACTGCCTCGTCGGGGCACTGTCCCGGCCCTTCTTCTCGACCGCCCGGCCCATCTGGTTCCCGGCGCTCGCGATGGGCGCCGGACTGCTCGTCAACATCGTGGCCGGAGCCCTCGCCGTCGGCTGGTGGGGCACCTACGGCATCGCCGCCGCCAACGCCGCCGGCATCTCCACCACCGCCGTGCTCCTGCTCACCGGCCTCGGCTCCCGGATCATTGCCATCCACGTCCGCCGGGTCGCCGTCAGCGTCGGGCGGCTGGCCGCGGCCGCCACCGCCGCGTGCGCCACCGGCTGGATCGCCGGCCCGATGGTCCCCGACCCGATGCTCAGCGCGGCCCTCGGCTGCCTGCTCGTCCCGGCCATGTTCGGGGCCACCGGCATGGCCATACGCGCCCTCGAAGTCACTGCCCTGCCCGGTCAGATCTCCCAGCTCACGCAGAGGTTCCGCAATGTCCGCTGACACCGACACGGCGCCCGCCGCCATGGCGCCCGCCACCCGGGGGACCGCGTCCCCGTGGGTCCTGATGTACCACTCGGTCGCCGAGTTCACCGATCCCGCCGAAGACCCGTACGGGATCACCGTGACCCCGCGGGCCCTGGAGGCGCAGCTGCTCGGGCTGCGCGCCCGGGGACTGCGCGGGGTGTCGGTCGGGGAGCTGCTCCGGGCCCGCGCGGCCGGACGCGGCGCGGGCCTGGTCGGGCTGACCTTCGACGACGGCTACACCGACTTCCTGACGCGGGCGCTGCCGCTGCTGCGCCGCCACGGCTGCACGGCCACCCTCTTCGTCCTCCCCGGGCGGCTCGGCGTGGACAACGTGTGGGACCCGCTGGGGCCCCGCAAGTCCCTGCTCACCGCCGAGCAGATCCGCGAAGTCGCCGCGGCGGGGCAGGAGATCGGCTCGCACGGGCTGCTCCACCAGGACCTCACGGCGGCCTCCGACGACGTCCTCGTGCAGGAGCTGCGCGGCAGCCGCGACCTGCTGCGCGAACTGACCGGCGCCCTGCCGGAGGGCTTCTGCTACCCGTACGGGCACCTCGACGCGCGGGTCGTCGAGGCGACCCGGGCCGCGGGCTACGGCTACGCCTGCGCCATCGACCCCGGCCGGCTCACGGGCCTGCACGCCCTGCCCCGCACCCACGTCAGCCAGGCCGACGGCGGGGCCCGGCTGCGGATCAAGCAGCTGCGCCACCAGGTGCGGCAGCTGCGCCGGACGGTGGCCCGGTGAAGGCCGCCGGGGCCGGGGCCGCCGAGGCCGTCAGCGCCGTCAAGGCGCTCCACATCATCACCGGGCTCGGCGTCGGCGGCGCCGAGCAGCAACTGCGCCTGCTGCTGCGGCACATGCCGATGCGCTGCGACGTGCTGACCCTGACCAACCCCGGGCCCGTGGCCGAGGGGCTGCGCAGCGACGGGGTCAGGGTCGTGCACCTGGGGATGCGGGGCAACCGGGACCTGGGGGCGCTGCCCCGGCTGGCGCGGTTCATCCGCGGCGGGGGCTACGACCTCGTGCACACGCACCTGTACCGGGCCTGCGTCTACGGGCGCCTCGCCGCCCGCCTCGCGGGCGTCCGGGCGACGGTGGCCACCGAGCACTCCCTCGGCGAGTACGAGATCGAGGGCCGCCCCCTGTCGCGCGGGGTGCGGGCGCTGTACCTGGCCGGCGAACGGCTCGGCGCGGCGACCGTGGCCGTGTCCGACACCGTGGCCGCCCGGCTGGAGGGGTGGGGGGTGCCGCCCGAGCGGGTGCACGTCGTACCCAACGGGATCGAGGCCGCCCGCTTCCGCTTCGACGAGGGCGTACGGCGGGCCACCCGGGCCCGCACCGGGCTGCCCGAGCGGGCTTTCGTGGTCGGCGGGGTCGGCCGGCTCGTGCCGGGCAAGCGGTTCGACGTGCTGGTCCGGGCCGTGGCCGCGCTGCCGGGGGCGCACCTGCTGCTGGCCGGGGACGGGCCCGAGCGGGCGGCGCTGCGCCGGCTCGCGGCCGAGCTCGGCGCGCAGAGCCGGATCCACCTGCTGGGGGAGCGCGATCCGCTGGGGGACAGCGCGGACGGCCGCACCCCCGGCATCCCGGCCCTGCTGGCCGCCATGGACGTCTTCGTCTCACCGTCCAGGGAGGAGGCGTTCGGGCTGGCCGTGGTCGAGGCGCTGGCCGCCGGACTGCCGGTGCTGCACGTGACGTGTCCGGCCATCGACGACCTGCCCGCCCTCCAGGCCCCCGGCGCCCGCCGGATCGGGACCGGTACGGAGGAGCTGGTCGCGGCGCTGCGCGGCCACATGGAGGCGGGTGCGCGCCGGCTGCCGGCGCCGCCGGTGGCCCGCCGCTACGACATCGCGCAGAGCGCCCGGCAGCTCCTGGACGTGTACGCCCTGGCCCTGGCGGCCCCGGACAGTGGGCGGGACGGCGCGGGCGGGGGCCTCGGCGCACCGGGCACGGTGTCCGTGCCGTCGCCCGGTGCCTCCCGGGCGGGGCAGCGGTCCGAGCCGCCCGGCGCGTCCGGTACGGGCGCGAGCCGGGCGGCAGCGGGCGGGCCCGGCTGATCAGCCCCACCCGGCGGCCGCCGCGCGGCGGGCCGCCGGGAACCGAAGGAACTCCCCTCCACCCAGGAAGTGAGCACGTGATGGCCGATACCGCCGACCAGAAGAAGCCCGATCGGAGCGCGGACCGGAGCACCGACCGGGGCACCGACCGCAGCAGGGACCGGAGCACCGACCGGAGCACCGACGCCCGGCCGGACCCGGCGCCGGAGCCGAGGCCCGACCGCCGCTCCGCCAGGAACCGCCGGCGCAGGCCCTCACCGCCCCCGTGGTGGCCGCTGCCGGCGTGCGCCCTGCTGGGGCTGGCCGCGGGCGGCGCCTACGGACTGCTCAAGGCCCCTGAGTACGCCGCCACCAGTTATGTCGTCGCCGTCCCGGACGACACCACCGACCCGGCGACCGCCCTCGGCTTCGCGCAGGCCTACGCCCGTATCGCCACCAGCAGTTCCACCCTCGCCTACGCCCAGCCCCGCGCGGGCGTCGGCGTCCGCGAGCTGCGGACGCGGGTGCGGGCCGAGACCTCCCCCGAGTCGCCGATGATCGCCGTGACCGGCACCTCCACCAGCCCGGGCGAGGCCGCCGACATCGCCAACGCGGTCGCCGACGCCCTCTCCCTGAGCAGCAATCAGGCCGCCAAGAACACCGGTGTCCAACTGCTCCTCTTCAACCAGGCCGTGGCGCCGGCCGACCCGGTCTCCCCGTCCGCGCCGCTCAGCGGCGCCGTCGGGATGTGCGCGGGCGGTCTGCTCGGCGGGCTGTGGCTGCTGGCCCGCCCGGCCCGCGGCCGCCGCCAGGAGCCCGCCGCCGCGCCGGCCCCCGGGGCGCCCGGGGCCGAGGAGTACGCCTCGCTCCCGGCGCAGGGTGAGCACGCCGAGACCAAGGAGAAGGAGTCCGCGCGATGAATCCCGGCTCCGCCGGGGCCCTGTCGGTGACGCTGTGCCGCGACCCCCGGCAGTTCGCCGCGCTGGAGGAGTCGTGGAACCGGCTCTTCCGCGGCTGCCCCACCGCCACCCCGTTCCAGAGCCACGCCTGGCTGCACTCCTGGTGGCTGTCGTACGGCAGGGACGGCAGGCTCCGGCTCGTCCTGGTGCGCCGCGGCGGGCGACTGGTCGGCGCGGCCGCGCTGATGCTCGTGCACCGGCCGTTTCCGCTGCTGGTGCCGCTCGGCGGCGGTATCACCGACTACTTCGACGTGCTCGTGGACGCCGAGTACACCGACCAGGTCGTCCCGGCCCTGGCGCGCGGGCTGCACCGGGCCGCCCGCGGCGCGGTCGTCGACCTGCGCGAGGTACGCCCCGGGGCCGCCGCCGAGGGGATCCTCAAGCACTGGCCGGGCGTCGCCAGCACCCTCAGGGACTCCACGTGCATGGAGCTGCCCGCCCTGCCCTTCGACGAGCTGGTCAAGCGGATGCCGTCCTCGGGCGCCCAGCGCGTCCGGGCCAAGCTCCGCAAGACCGACGCGGCCGGGATCGAGGAGCACGAGGTCACCGAGCAGGAGGTGCCGCGCGCGGTGCGGACCCTGCTGCGGCTGCACGAGAAGCAGTGGCGCGGTCGCGGGGTGACCCCCGAGCACCTGCGGCCCCGGTTCGCCGAGCACCTGACCCGGGCCACCCGGCGGATGGTGCGCACGGGCGAGGGGCGGCTGACGGAGTTCCGGCTGGACGGGGAGGTCGTCGCGGCCAACGTCACGCTGCTGTCCGCCGGACTGAGCGGCGGGTACCTGTACGGGGCCGATCCGGACCTGCGGACGCGCAAGGTGGACGTGGCGGCGCTGCTGCTGCGCTACGAGGCCGGCCGCGCGCTCGCCGACGGCCGTCCGGTGGTGAGCTTCCTGCGGGGCAGCGAGCCGTACAAGAACCACTGGCGTCCGCAGACGGTCGTCAACCAGCGGTTCCTGCTGGCCACGACCGCGCTCGCACCCCTGCTGCGACTGCACGCGTCGCAGGTGGCGGGGCGCGAACGGGCCGTGGACGCGCTGCGGGAGGCGCTGCCGGCCGCCAGGGACTGGCGGGCGCGGCTCAACGAACTGCGGGTGAGATGACGCGTCTAGAAGGGCCAGATGCTGTCGTCCTTGGTCCAGTTGAGGGTGATGCAGACGGACTGGTTGCCGACGAGCTTGGAGAGCCACTCGCCGAAGCTGAGCGGTACGCACCACTGCTTGCTGTTGGCCGGCGGCAGCGGCGGTTCGGGCATGGGGGTGGGCTTCGGCGTGGGCACGAGCGGGCTCGGCACCGCGGGCGAGGGGGTCGGGACCGCCGGCGTGGGTGCGAGCGGGCTCGGGGTGACCGGGGTCGGAGTGACCGGGGCCGGGACCACGGGCGTCGGCAGGGGGACCACGGGCGTGGGCTCGGGGACCACGGGCGTCGGCAGGGGGACCACCGGTGTGGGCTCGGGGACCTCGGGCGTCGGCAGGGGGACCACCAGCGTGGGCTCGGGGACCTCGGGCGTCGGCAGGGGGACCACCGGCGTGGGCTCGGGGACGACGGGCGTGGGAACGGGGACCGCGGGCGACGGCACGGGGACCTCGGGCGTGGGCACCTGCGGGGTGGGGACGGCGGGCGTCGGGACCTGCGGCGTCGGTACGGCGGGCGTCGGGACGACCGGGGTCGGGACCACCGGGGTGGGGACCACCGGGGTGGGGACGACCGGGGTCGGGACCACGGGCGTGGGGACCACCGGGGTCGGGGTCACGGGGGCCGGCTTCCGCGGGGTCAGGGCGTCGCGGAAGGCCTTCGAGGACCGCGGGTTCTGCTTGCACTGCCACACGCCGTGCGGGCAGTAGTCGGTGATGGTGTGGTAGAGCGGCTTGTGCTCCGCGATCCACCCCAGCATGCGCCGCATGTACTCCGGATTGTCCCCGCGCCGGAACAGCCCCCACTCGGGGTAGGAGATCCGCTTGCCGTGCGCCTTCGCGAAGTCGACGTGGTACTGGAGCCCGAAGGGCTGGGTGATCTGGTCGTCGAAGGTCCGGCCCGGGTTCTGGTCGTACGAGTCCATGCCGATGATGTCGACCACGTCGTCACCGGGGTAGCACCGGTTCCAACCGATGGCGTCCGTGCCCCTGTTCGGCGCGAAGTCGAACCTGAACGCCTGCCCGGGCACGGAGCGCATCGCGGTGACGGCGCGCCTCCAGTACACCTTCCAGTTCTCCGGGTCCGGTGCGCACCGGTGGGTGTAAGTGATGCCGTTCATCTCCCAGCCGAGCACGATCACCGTGTCCGGGACGCCCAGCGACACCAGCCGCTCGGCGAGCCGCCGGAAGTGCCGGTCGAACTGGCCCTCCGCGCCCGCCCGGATCAGCTGGGCGACCCGCTGGTCGGGCACCCGGTCCTCGTTGCGCTCCTGCATGGGCACGTTGAGGACGAACATCCGGTCCTCCCGGGCCCGGCGCCACGCGGCCCAGTCCGCCAGGAAGCCGACGTTCCCCTCGATGCCGGCCCACTGGTCCCCGGGCAGGTAGGTGTGGCCGACCCGGATCTCCTTGCCGCCCAGCCAGCGCGACAGGTGCGGGATCCGGGCGACCCCGGGCGGCCCGAAGTCGAGGTAGGCGCCCATGGCGATGTCGGAGCCCGGGGCGCGGTCCTCCTCCGGGGCCGCGAGCGCGGCCCCGGTCGCGAGCAGTCCGACCGCGACGGTACCGATACAGGTGCTCACCAGTCGGCGGCGTGGTCTGGGCATGGCGTCTCCCGGGCTTTCCTGAATCGGTGTGCTTACCAGAGACGTTAGGCAGTAAATCTGACGAATGGCCTGTTCGGTGACCGCGGGGTAGGCCATTCGCAGGCGCGTATCCACCCCGCTTGGTCCGACTAGGTGAAAGACCCCGATGCCATGCACGCGTTCGCCCACCACGTGCCCGCCGTCCTGCTCCGACTCGACCGCAATCCGTTCCACCACGGAACCCTCGGCGCCGTCCGGTCCCTCGGCCGCAGAGGCGTGGAGGTCCATGCCGTCGTCGAGGCCGGGGGAGGCCCCGTGCGGCGCTCGCGCCATCTGCGCGCCGTGCATCCCGGACCGGTCGGCGGCGTCGACCCCGAGGCACCGGAGACGCTGCTGGAGTGCCTGACCGGGGTGTCGGAGCGGATCGGCCGGCCGGCCGTGCTCGTCGCCATGGACGACCTGAGCGCCATCGCCGTGTCCCGGGCCGCATCCATGCTGACGGACCGTTTCCGGATCCCCCATCAGCCCGACGACCTGCCGGCCCGGGTGGCGGACAAGGCCGAGCTGTCGCGGCTGTGCGCGCGGTGGGACGTCCCGCACCCCGAGACCGTGATCCCGGCGAGCGGGGCGGCGGCCGCGGAGGCCGCGTGGCGGCTGGGCCTGCCCGTGGTCGCCAAGTGGAGCCGGCCCTGGCTGCTGCCGGCCGCCGCCGGACTGCGCAGCACCATGCTGGTGCACACCCCGGCCGAGGCGCGCCGGCTCCACGAGCGCTCCGCCGAGGCGGGGAGCCGGCTGCTGCTCCAGCGGTTCCTGCCGGCCGGGGCCGACACCGACTGGTTCTTCCACGGCGCCTTCGGACGGGGCGGCCGACCGCTGCTCGTGGGATCGGGCCGCAAGGAGCTGTCCTGGCCGGTGCGGACAGGACTGACGGCGATGGGGCGCTGGCTCCCGGACCCGGCGGTGGAGGAGGCCGGGCTGCGGCTCGCCGAACGGCTGGGCTACCAGGGGATCCTGGACCTGGACTTCCGCCGGGACGAGCGCGGGGTCTTCCGGCTGGTCGACTTCAACCCCCGCCCGGGGGCGCAGTTCCGGCTGTTCACGGACACGGCCGGGCTGGACGTCGTCCAGGCGATGTACCTCGACCTGACGGCCCAGCGCGTCCCGCAGCCCTCGGGCGGTCCGGGCCGGGTGTTCGTCGCGGAGAACTACGCGCTGCTGTCGGCGCTGCGCCTCGCGGCGGGCCGGGCGCGTCCCACGGCGCGACCGGCGGCCCCGGCGCCGCTCCCCGCGGCCGTCGGGACGGGAGTCGCCTCCCCGCCACCGCCACCGCCACCGCGACCGCCGACTGGCCCGGCTCCCGCGGCGGGCCCGACGGCGGACCGGGCGGCCGGCGACGCTGTCGGGGCCGGGGCAGGGG
>NZ_JBHXRU010000162.1:0-8800 GCF_042716255.1 Streptomyces sp. NPDC058662
CGCGAGCCGGGCCCTCAGCTCGGCGCCGATGCGGGCGCCGTCCCCGGAAGGGACGGCAGCGTCATCCGGTAGCCCCGCGCGAGCAGTTGCGGCAGGTACGCCGAGATCGCCCGGACGCTCTGCGACCGGTCGCCGCCCGCGTCGTGGGACAGTACGATCACGCCGGGCGCGGCCGCGTCCAGCACCCGGGAGACGATGGTGGTGGTCCCCGGCTCCTTCCAGTCGAGGGTGTCCACGGTCCAGGCGAGCGGCTCCATGCCCAGCTCGGCCCCGATCTCGAAGGTGGCGCGGTTCCACGCCCCGTACGGAGCCCGGAACCACGACGGCGCCTCGCCGACGACCTGTTGCACGACCTCGCTCGTGCGGCCGATCTCGGAGGCCAGCGCCGGCCGGCTGAGCCGGGGGATGAGCGGGTGGGTCCAGGTGTGGTTGCCGATCACATGGCCCTCGGCGGCGATGCGGCGCAGCAGGTCGCGGTTCTCGGCGGCCATCTCCCCGCAGACGAAGAACATGGCGCGGACGCCGTACCGGGCGAGGGTGTCGAGGATGCCGGGGGTGTAGCGGGGGTCGGGCCCGTCGTCGAAGGTGAGCACCATGCCGTTGGACGCGGCGGGTGAGTGGGGCGGCAGCTCCAGGATGGGGCGGGTCCGGACGGCCGGTGCGGCGACGGGCGGGCGGGCGGGTGCCTCGGCCGTCATCGGCCGCAGCCGGTAGGACTTCTCGGGCGGCCCCTGGGGCAGCATCCCCGGGGCTCCCGCCGCCGGGAGACCGCCGGGGCCGGCCGCGGGGCCCGGCCCGCCCGCCCCCGGAGCGCCGTTCTCGCCGCTGAGCATGCCCGCCGCGGCGGCGACCCCGAGGAAGACGGCGGAGCGCAGGAGCACGCGTCGCCCTACTGTCGGCTCGTCATTTTTCATTATTACTACGTATCAACGACACCGCCGCTGATGTCGAGGGGCGCGGACGCTCCTCCTCGCCGTCACCCGCCCGGAGCAGCCGCAGGGGCGGTCAGCCGCGCCGCACCAGGGGGAACGGCAGGGTCTCGCGGATCGTCAGGCCCGTCAGGAACATGACGAGGCGGTCCACGCCGATGCCCAGCCCGCCGGTCGGCGGCATGGCGTACTCCAGGGCGTCCAGGAAGTCGTTGTCGATCTCCATCGCCTCCGGGTCGCCGCCCGCCGCGAGGAGCGACTGCGCGGTGAGCCGGCGCCGCTGCTCCACGGGGTCGGTGAGCTCCGAGTAGGCGGTGCCCAGCTCGGTGCCGAAGGCCACCAGGTCCCAGCGCTCGGCGAGCCTGGGGTCCTCGCGGTGCTGGCGGGTGAGGGGGGACACGTCGGTCGGGAAGTCCTTGTAGAAGGTGGGGAGTTCGGTCCGCTCCTCCACCAACCGCTCGTACATCTCCAGGACCACGTCCCCGCGCGTGTCCTCGGGCCCGTGCGGCACGTGCACCCGGTCGCACAGCGCGCGCAGTACCCTCTCCTCGGTGTCGGCGTCGACCTCCTCGCCCAGGGCCTCGCTGATCGCCCCGTACATGGTCTTCACCGGCCACGGCCCGGAGATGTCGTGGACGACGAGCTTCCCGTCGGGTCCCGCCTTGTGGGCGACGGGCGAGCCGAAGGCGGCGACGGCCGCGCCCTGGATCAGCTCGCGCGTGAGGTCGAGCATCACGTCGTAGTCGGCGAAGGCCTGGTAGGCCTCCAGCATCGTGAACTCGGGGTTGTGCTTGTAGGAGACGCCCTCGTTGCGGAAGGTGCGGCCCATCTCGAAGACCTTCTCCATGCCGCCGACGCAGAGCCGCTTGAGGTACAGCTCGGGCGCGATGCGCAGGTACAGGTCGAGGTCGTAGGCGTTGATGTGGGTGCGGAAGGGCCGGGCGTTGGCGCCGCCGTGGATCTGCTGGAGCATCGGGGTCTCGACCTCCAGGTAGCCGCGCTCCAGCAGGCCCTGCCGCAGGGCCTGGACCGCGCTGGAGCGGGCCCGTACGACGTCCCGGGCCTCCGGGCTCGCCACCAGGTCGAGGTAGCGGCGCCGCACCTTCGCCTCCGGGTCGGCCAGGCCCTTGCGCTTGTCGGGCAGGGGGCGCAGGCACTTGCCGGTCAGCTGCCAGGACCGGACCACGAGGGACAGCTCGCCCCGGTCGCTGGCGCCGATCTCGCCGCTCGCGACGACGTGGTCGCCGAAGTCGACCTGGGACGTGAAGGTGTCGAGGACCCGGGTGCCGGCTTCGTCGCGGGTGAGCATCAGCTGCATGTCCCCGGACCAGTCGCGCAGGACGGCGAAGACCACACCGCCGAGGTCCCGTACGACCATCACCCGGCCGGCGAGGGTGGCTTCCTCGCCGGTGCGGGCACCGGCCGCCGGGGCGGGGTGGGCGGCCCTGAGCTCGGCGACCGTGTGGGTGCGGGCGCGGATGCCGACGGGGTAGGGGTCCGTGCCGCCGGCGCGGATGCGCTCCATCTTGTCGTGGCGGACCCGGACCTGTTCGGGCAGCCGCTCGGCCCCCGCGCCCGTACCGCCTTCCTCCCCCACGCCGTCCAGGCCCAGGGAGGCGATGGAGGGGAGCCCCTCGGTGGTGGCGGGGGCGGTGAGGCCCTTCGGGTGGCCGTTGCCCCAGAGGGTGCGCAGGCTCGGTACGGAGACGAAGCCCTCGGCGATGCCGGAGGCGAGGCTGACGCGGGCGAGCGAGCCGGCGTCCTGGTAGCAGAGGAACCTCGGGTACCACTCGGGCCCGTACTTGACGTTGGAGCGGTACAGGGCCTCCAGCTGCCACCACCGGGAGAAGAAGAGCAGCAGCTTGCGCCACAGCCGCAGGACGGGCCCGGCGCCGATGCGGCCGCCCTCCTCGAAGGCGGACCGGAAGACGGCGAAGTTCAGGGAGATCCTGCGCACGCCCAGGGCCGGGGCGTGGGCGCAGAGCTCGGCGACCATGAACTCCATCACCCCGTTGGGCGCGGTGCGGTCGCGGCGCATCAGGTCGAGGGAGATGCCGTCCCGGCCCCAGGGGACGAAGGAGAGCAGGGCGATCAGCGCTCCCTGGCCGTCGAACGCCTCCACGAGCAGGCAGTCCCCGTCGGCGGGGTCCCCCAGCCGGTCCAGAGCCATGGAGAAGCCGCGTTCGGTCTCGGTGTCGCGCCACGTGTCGGCCCGGTCGACGATGGTGCGCATCTCCTCCTCCGTGAGGGCGGAGTGCCGGCGGACGACCGTGGTGGCGCCGGCGCGCCGGACCCGGTTGACGGCCTGGCGGGTGACCCGCATGTCACGGCCGTCGAGGTCGAACCTGGCCACGTGCAGGATCGCCTCGTCGCCGAGCTGGAGGGCGCCGAGTCCCGAGCGGGCGTACGCGGTGGCACCCTCCTCGGAGGCCCCCATGACGGCGGGCTGCCATCCGTAGCGGCGGGCGACCCCGAGCCAGGCGTCGACGGCGGGGGTCCAGGCGGCCGGGTCGCCGACCGGGTCGCCGCTGGCGAGGCAGACGCCGGCTTCGACGCGGTAGGTCACGGCGGCCTTGCCGTTGGGGGCGAAGACGACGGCCTTGTCGCGCCGGGTCGCGAAGTACCCCAGGGAGTCGTTGCGCCCGTAGGCGCCCAGCAGGGCGCGGATGCGGAGCTCCTCGTCCCCGTGCAGGGCGGCGGTCAGCCGCTGGGACCGGAAGAGGGTGGTGGCCGCGTTCAGCAGGGCGAGGGCGCCGAAGAGGCCGAGCAGGAAGGACAGCGGGCGGGGCGGGCGGCCGTCGAACTCGCGGGCGGAGAAGAGGCCGCCGAAGACCTCTTTGGCGGCCCAGTCCAACCACTGCCCCCGCGGCAGCGTGCCGGGGAAGATCGCGACGAGCCCCCAGCCGACGAGCACGGCGGCGAGCAGCCCCAGCCCGAGGACGAGCATCGCCCGCCACAGGGCGCCGGGCCGGGAAGCCGCGTAGAACTCGTCGCGGGCGGCGATCAGTACGGCCAGGGCCGCGACGGCGACGGCCATGGAGGGCACGCCGGCCCAGTAGTCGCCGACGGCGATGTCCAGCACGTCGTCGAGGATCAGCAGGGCCAGGTAGGTGACGACGATCCACCAGGCGACCTTCTTGCGGGTGCCCAGGGCCGCGGCGAGCAGGAAGAGGAAGACGGCGTAGGCGAGGTTGGCGCTGACGGGTACGACGATGAGATCGAGGAAGCGCACGACGTGCCGCAGCAGCCGCCGCAGCGCGGGGGAGAGTGCCAGCAGGGCGCACAGCAGGCCGAGCGCTCCGAAGAACGCCCCGAATCCGTCGGGCACCCGGTTCAGGAAGCGGTTCCGGGTTCCGCGCGTGTCCTCCACGGTGGCACTCATGGTTCGCACTGTAGGGAGGGCGGCGCCGGTACGCGCGCCGAGTTACGCGCGCCGAGCGCCGGTACGAGCGCCGAGCCTGCCGGTACGAGCGCCCAGCGCCGGTACGCGCGCCGAGCCCGCCGGATCGGGGGGCTCCGCGCCTACCTCACCTCGGTGAGCCCGTCCTTCGCGGCCCCGCGGCTCAGGACCGCCTCGCTGACGGCCGCCCGGGCCGACTCGTAGTCGCCGCGGCCCGGGTCCTGGGCCAGGGCGTCCGCGAGGTTGACGACCCGGCCGATGGACAGGTCCATCATCTGCGGCACGAACGCGGCCTCTGTCACCTCCCAGCGCCGCCCGGGGGCGGTGGGCGGGGCGAAGGTGAAGCGGGCGATGGAGCCGTAGTTGCCGCGCATGTCGCGGGCGCCGGTGTGGTTGAACATCTCCCCCGCGACCTGGTCCCCCATGCCGTAGACGATCCAGGTCCCGTTGACCTTCTCGTACGCCTGCGGGATATGGGCGTGCGTGCCGAGGATCATGTCGATGTCCGGGCGGCCGCCGGTCTGCGAGGCGGTCAGCGCCTTGCCCAGCGACAGCTGCGTGCCGTCCGGCTCGGTCTGCCACTCCGTGCCCCAGTGCAGGCTCACCAGCACCACGTCCGCGCCCGCCGCCCGCGCCGCCCTGGCATCGGCGACGATCTTCTCCTGCCGCATCAGGTTGACCGCCCAGGGCCGGCCCTCCGGCAGCGGGTAGCCGTTCGTGTCGTAGGTGTACGCGAGGTGCGCGACCTGGGCGGAGCCCGCCGTGTACGTGGTGGCCCTGGCGGCCTCTGCCGCCGTACGGGCCGACCCGGCGTGCCGCAGCCCGACCGCGTCGAACCGGTCCAGCGTGCGGCGCAGCCCCTCGACGCCGTCGTCCAGGGTGTGGTTCGAGGCCGTGGAGCAGCCGTCGTAGCCGGCGTCCTTCAGGCCGTCGGCGACCGCGGGCGGGGAGACGAAGGCCGGGTAGCCGGAGAAGGGGCCGCCCTCCTCCCCGTAGATGGTCTCCATGTGGCAGAGCGCCAGGTCGGCGCGGAGAACCACCTTCTTGACCCCGGAGAACATGGGCCGGAAGTCGTGTCCGCCGCCGACGGCGTCGTTCGCCGCACGCTGGATGACCGAGGTGTGCGGCAGTACGTCGCCGCTCGCCACGAGGGTGAAGCCCCGGGCCGCGGGCGAGCCCGCGGCGCTCGACACCGTCGGCCCGCCGGAGTCCGCGAGTCGGGCGGGGGCCGCACCACCGGCCGCCGAGCAGCCCGCGGCGGCCGAGAGCAGGAGGGCCGAGAGGAAGGTGGCGGCCTGGCGGGTGCGCTTCGTCATCTGTCCAGCTCTCATTTGTACGACTATCCGCTAATCCGATCACCTGCAATCCATAGAAGGAGACGCGCCAAGTCAAGGAACGACTCCGTCCGCTCGGCACGCACTCACTCCGATGGCCGTTCGCCGCGCCGTTCGACCGTTCACCGCCCGGTGCGGCCGCCCACCGGACGACCCGGGTGCTTGGGCGCAACACCGCGGTCGGACGGTTCCCGGACGGCTCGGTGCAGGTCAGGGTGAAGACCTCGCCCCGTACGGCCCCCCACGCACCTCGGAAGGAGCCCCTCGTGCCGCTCTCCCCCACCCTCCGGCGCACGGATCCGGAGACCCTGGCCGAACTCCAGCGCGACCACGGGCGGGCCCTGTTCGGTTTCCTCGTCGGGCTCACCGCGGGCGACGCCCAGCGCGCCGAGGACCTCGTGCAGGAGACCCTCGTACGGGTCTGGCAGCACCCGGAGGTCCTGGCCACCGAGCACGAGTCCCTGCGGCCCTGGCTGTTCACCGTGGCCCGGCGCCTCGCGATCGACGCCCGCCGGGCCCGGCTGTCGCGCCCGCAGGAAGTGGACCCGGAGGGGCTGGAGCTCGCACCGGCGCCCGAGGACGCCGTGGCCGGCTCGGTCACCGCCATCGATGTCCGGCGGGCCGTGGGCTCCCTCGGCCCGGAGCACCGCGAGGTCCTGATGCAGGTCTACTTCCGGGACCGCTCGGTGGCCGAGGCCGCCGCCGAGCTCGGCATCCCGGCCGGAACCGTCAAGTCCCGTACGTACTACGCCCTGCGCGCCCTGCGGAAGGGCCTCCAGGGCTACGGCTACGGCCTCGGCGCCTGAGACCGGGCCCGGGAGAAGACTCAACGGAGGCCCTTAATGCGCGCGAACCGGACACGAAACGCATCGAAACAGGCATCAGGCCGTGCAAATTGAGTAAACATCCCCCGCTCCGCGAGCCGCTCGGGACAGGCTCGGAGCTGACAGCGGGACGCTCGACATGCGGGAGAAGGTGGAACGGTGCAGCCCGAGGGTATTAACGGCACCAGTGACGGCGGGCTCGCGGTGCCCATGGCTTGGCTCTACGCCGAGTACATCGCAGACGAACTGCTGCGCACGGGCCGGCTGATCCCGGTCAGCACCCTGGAGTTCCGGGCCGGGCGGGACACACTCGCGCTGACCATCTACCTCTCGGACGCGGCCGGCGAGCTCTCCGGGATCCGGGTGGTCTCGCAGCTCGACGAGTGGATGTCGCTGACCGCGTACGGGCACCCCTGGCGCGACTGGGTGCACACGCGCTTCCTCGCGCTGGGCGAGGAGGCCAGGGAGCACGGCGGCGGCGAGGACCCGGACCTGGAGCTGGCCCGGGCGGCATGGCGCTGGCTGGAACGCACC
Organism: Streptomyces sp. NPDC058662; assembly: GCF_042716255.1. Classification (NCBI taxonomy): domain Bacteria; kingdom Bacillati; phylum Actinomycetota; class Actinomycetes; order Kitasatosporales; family Streptomycetaceae; genus Streptomyces; species Streptomyces sp. NPDC058662. Next base: position 7,022 of record NZ_JBHXRU010000162.1, read on the forward strand.
GAGCTGTTCGCCACGAACCTCGACCCCGGACGGCACGGCCACGCCGACACCCCGCCGGGACTCGACGAGAACGCACGCGTGTGGACCCCGGCCTGGCAACTCGGCCTCCCCCTGGGCCACCTGGCGATGCACCTCTTCTAGACCGCCCCCTCAGCGGGGCGGGCGCGGGCCCGGCACCTCGGCCGGGTCCGTCACCAGACCGGTGAAGTCGGCCTCGTTCCGCTCGGCCCGGGTCACGTACCAGCGGGCGATGAGCCACATCACCGGGTACACCAGCACACCGAGCACCACCCACACCGACGGCGACGAGCCGGCGCGCGGCAGCAGGAACACCAGCGGCAGAGCCCCGACCACCAGCGCCAGAACGGTCAGCGCCCCCAACCCGGCCCGTAGCTGACTGCGCATCAGGGCGCGGACATAGGTGGCGCCGAGCGTGGTCTGCTCCGAGATCTCCGAACGCGCCGGAGCGTGCGCGGGCGGCCGCCGGCGGGCGCCCCGGGGCACTCCGGTGACGATCTCGCGCCGCGGCGGCGACGGCTGCTGCTCCTCGGACACGGTGCCGGAGTCTACGCGGCCCCGCCTATTTGAGGAGGCGCGAGAGGCGGCGGTCGGCGAGCGGTTTGCCGCCCGTCTGGCAGGTGGGGCAGTACTGGAGCGAGGAGTCGGCGAAGGACACCGACCGCACGGTGTCCCCGCACACCGGGCAGGGCTCCCCCGCACGCCCGTGCACCCTCAGCCCGCTCTTCTTCTCCGCCTTCAGACGGCCGGCCGCCACCCCGTGCGCCCGCTCCAGGGCCTCCAGCAGGGTGGCCCGTACGGCCTCGTACAGATGGGTCACCTGCCCCTCGTCGAAGGAGGCGGCCAGCTTGAACGGCGAGACCTTGGCACGGTGCAGGATCTCGTCGCTGTACGCGTTGCCGATCCCGGCGACGACGCCCTGGTCCCGCAGCACGCCCTTGATCTGGCGCCGCTCCCCCGCGAGCAGCGCGGCGAAGGCGTCCCGGTCGAACGCCGCGGCGAGCGGGTCGGGGCCGAGCCGCGCGATGCCGGGGACCTCCAGGGGGTCGCGGACCACGTACACGGCCAGGCGCTTCTGCGTCCCGGCCTCCGTGAGGTCGAACCCGCCGCCGCCCTCCAGCGCCACGCGCAGCGCGAGGGGCCCCTTGCCGGGGCCCGGCGGCCGCTCGGGCAGGGTCTCCCGCCAGTGCAGCCAGCCGGCCCGGGCCAGGTGGGTGACGAGGTACAGCTCGCCGATACGCAGCGCCAGGAACTTGCCGTAGCGGGCGGCGCCGGCGGCGGTCTGCCCTTCGAGGGCGCTCGGTGGTGGCTCGTACGTCTTGAGCACGCTCACGGCGAGGGGGAGGACGTGCTCGACCACCCGCCCCGTGAGGTGCTCGTCGAGGTACTCCCGCAGGGCCTCGACCTCGGGCAGCTCCGGCATGCCCCCAGCCTGCCGCCACCCCACCCAAACCGCGACCCGGACCCCGCCGAGCCCCGCCTCAGCGCCGCGAGGCCGAGTCCGCCGCCCGGAACGTGAAGCGAACCCGCCACCCCCGGGGCTCCGCCCCGGTCCCCGCGCCTCAAACGCCGGCGGGGCTGGATGGGGCGGGTCGGACGTGCTGGCGGCGGGCGGGCCGCTGAGGGTTTCACTCGGCCAGGGTTGGGGGCGGGGTGGGGTGTTGTCCGGGACGTAAAACGTGATTTGTTGGCGCCAACGGCCTCGCACAGGACAACCCGGCACAGGCGCCATAAATCATGAGTCCCGGACAACACCCCACC
>NZ_JBHXRU010000163.1:0-8548 GCF_042716255.1 Streptomyces sp. NPDC058662
GGGGGCCACCGGGGGGGGGGGGGGGGGGGGGGGGCCGGGGGGGGGGGGGGGGGCGACGCGCTGTTCGGGCCCCCCCCGCGGTGCGCCCCGGGCGGCCCCGGGCCCGGGGCCCCGGGCCCCCGCCTGGTCGGGGTCCGCGCCCACGTGTCCCGGTCCGTCGTGCTCCGAGGCCGTCGGGGAGGGCTGGGAGACGGTGACGGCCAGGGCCGTGCCGTCACGGGTCCAGGCCCCCAGGTGGGCCGAGCTGTCCGGCTCGGCGCCCGCGAGTACCCGGCGCCCGGTGCCGTCCGGGCGCACCACCAGGACCCGGGTGTGCTCGCCGCCGCCGGGGGCCGAGGTGTAGGCGATCCAGCGCCCGTCGGGAGACCAGGCGACCTCGGTCACCGGTTCGGGGTCACCGTCCAGTACGTGGGCCTCGCCCCCGCGCGCGGGGCCGCTCCACAGCTGCGGGACCCCGGCCCGGTCGCAGATGAACGCCACGTGCTCGCCCGTGGGGTCCGCCGAGGGGTACCAGCACCCGTGGGCGGTGAGCAGGGTCGGGGGGTCGGCGGGCCGGTGGTCGGACATCCGCACCGGCACGGGGGCCGGTGCGGGGGCCGGTACCGGAGCCGCCGTGCCGCGGGCCGCCGGGGCGCCGGGGCCGCCGGGCGCGTGCTCCAGGGATGGGATGTGCTCCAGGGGCATGGGGTCGTCTCTCGCGGGATGGCGCTTCCAGGTGTCGACGGCTCAGTGGATTCCGTGCGCTTGCAGCCAGATCTCCAGCGACGCGACCTGCCACAGGGTGTTGGCCCCGCGTTTGCTCCGGTGGCGGTTGGGCTCCGCGAGCAGCTCGCGGACCACGCTCTGGTCGAAGACGCCGCGCCGGCGCGCCTCCGGGGCGGTGAGTGCCTCGCGGACGCGGGCCAGTACGGGCGGGGCCATGTTCCGCACGGCGGGCACCGGGAAGTAGCCCTTGGGGCGGTCGACGATGTCCCGGGGCAGGAGCGTCCGTCCGAGGTCCTTGAGGACGGCCTTGCCGCCCTGCGCCAGTTTGAGCTCCGGCGGGCAGGCGGCGGCGAGCTCGACGAGCTCGTGGTCGAGGAACGGCACCCGCGCCTCCAGGCCCCAGGCCATGGTCATGTTGTCGACGCGCTTGACCGGGTCGTCGGGCATCAGGGCGTGGACGTCCAGGCGGAGGGTCGCGTCGAGCGCGCTCTCGGCCCCCGGCGCGGCCATGTGGTCGCGTACGAAGTCCCTCGACGCGTCGGAGCCCGTCCCGAGGTCCGGGTGCAGCATGGCTGTCAGATCGGCGTGCGTACGGTCGAAGTACGCGCTCGCGTAGGCCTGGTCCGCGTCCTGGCGGGCGGCCGAGGCGATCTCGGGGTACCAGTGGTAGCCGGCGAACACCTCGTCGGCGCCCTGCCCGCACAGGACGACCTTCACCTCTTTGGACACCTGTTCCGACAGCATGTGGAACGCGACGGCGTCGTGGCTGATCATCGGCTCGCTCATGGCGCCGATCGCGGCCTCCAGCGCCGACGGCAGCCGGTCGGAGGGGATCATGAACTGGTGGTGGTCGGTGGAGAACAGGCGGGCGACCCGGTCCGAGTACACGAACTCGTCGCCCTCCTCCCCGTTCTCCGCCTCGAAGCCCATCGCGAAGGTGGCGAGGTCCTCCTGCCCCTCCTCGGCCAGCAGCGCCACGATCAGGCTGGAGTCCAGTCCGCCCGAAAGGAGGACGCCCACCGGGACGTCGGCGACCATGCGCCGCCGCACCGCCGTGCGCAGGGCGTCGTGCACCGCCTCCTGCCAGAGCGCGGGGTCCTCGCCGAGCTCGGAGTGCCGGGTGTACGACGGCTGCCAGTAGCAGTGGTCGCGGTAGGTCCCGTCGCGCTCGACGACGCGGACGGTGGCCGGCGGGATCTTCCGTACGCCGGCCAGTACGGTGCGGGGCGCGGGGACCGTGCCGTGCCAGCTCAGGTAGTGGTGGACCGCCACCGGGTCGAGGGAGGTGTCCACTCCCCCGCCCGCCAGGAGGGCGGGCAGCGAGGAGGCGAAGCGCAGCCGGTCGTTGTCGTGGGCGACGTAGAGGGGCTTGATGCCCAGCCGGTCGCGCCCCAGGACGACACGGCCCGTGTGGTGCTCCACCACGGCGAAGGCGAACATGCCCACCAGGAAGTCGACGCACTGCGCGCCCCACTCGGCGTACGCCTTGACGACCACCTCGGTGTCGGAGGCGGAGAAGAAGCGGTGTCCGAGCCCTTCCAGGCGGCCCCGCAGCTCGCGGTGGTTGTAGATGCAGCCGTTGAAGACGGCGGTGAGGCCCAGCTGCGCGTCGGTCATGGGCTGGGCGCCGCGCTCCGACAGATCGATGATCTTCAGGCGGCGGTGGCCCAGGGCCACCGCTCCTTGCGACCAGGCCCCCCGGCCGTCGGGGCCCCGGGGCTCCAGGGCGTCGGTCATGCGCTCGACCGCGGCGAGGTCGGCCCGCCCGCCGTCGAAGCGCACCTCTCCGCTCAAGCCGCACACGGGGCACCTACCGCAATGCCGGCACCATGGGAGCGCCCCGTACCCAGGGCCTCCCTCTCCGTCGCGGACGGGGTCACGTACGCCATCACTACTCTCCTGTTACCGGTCCGGCCGATGCCGAGCGGGTCTGCCCGGACGACGATCGACATATGAGGCGCCTGCCCGCCCGGGCGCCCTTCAATCGGGGGGCGCGAACGGGCGGCCGGCGGCACGAAGCGCGTGGTGGGGCCCGTCAGCCCTCGACACCCGTCGACGTGTGGCCCGCTCCCACGGGCTTGGACTCGGGTGAGCCGCGCCGGCGCAGGTACACGGAGAGGGTGCGCACGTCTTCTTCTCGTCCTGCTCCAGCTTCCGGACGGTTTCCGGTGCCGGCAGGCCGCAGGCGGCCTCGTGGTCTCCGACAGCCGGGGCCGCTCCGGGCGGCAGGGTCTGATCCACGCGTTGTCTCCTCACGGAGGGCACCATGGCCACGGCATTTCGTACCTATGCCCGTGTAGGCTCGGAAATCCGACTGTTTTCCCCGCAGACCACCCGCCCGGCCCCGGCCGGCTCTGGGAGTGCGCTCATGGGCCCGTCCCCCCGTCCCGACCGGCCCGCTCGGCCGTCCCGAGCGCCCGCCGCCGACCAGGCCGATGCCCTGTTCGGGCTGGAGGACCTGCCGGGGCCCGGCGGCATCGGACCGGCGCGTTCCGGTCCGCTCGTCGGGCCCTCGTTCCGCGACTCCCCCGCTGCCCGGCGGATGCTCTCCGTACGCGAGATCCACGCCGAGCCGGCAGCCGCGGCCTCACCGCGCGGACGGCAGATCCTGGCGCGTTTCCCCGAGGCGCGGGTCATCGACGTGGACTCCCACTGGCGTATCCCGGAGCTCCACGGCAACGAGGGCAACCTCGAACGCTGGGTCCGCGTCAAGAGCGAGGTCCTCGTCCTGGGCGAGAAGAAGACGCTGGCCACGCGGGTGAACGGGAGGTCGGCCGACTGGATCGCGCCGGGCTCGGCGAACGGCTGCGCGATGGCCTGCGCCTACTGCTACGTGCCGCGCCGCAAGGGGTACGCCAATCCCATCACCGTGTTCACCAACATCGAGCAGATCATCGCCCACCTGGGCCGGCACGTCGTGCGGCAGGGGCGCAAGCCGGAGCCGAACCAGTGCGACCCCTCGGCGTGGGTCTATGACATCGGCGAGAACAACGACTGCTCGGTGGACGCCCTCATCAGCGAGAACACGGCGGATCTGATCAACGCGTTCGCGCTCTGGCCCACGGCCAAGGCCTCTTTCGCCACCAAGTTCGTCAACCCGGACCTGCTGCTGCTCGATCCGCGCGGTCGCACCCGGGTGCGCTTCTCGGTGATGCCGCCGCAGGACTCACGCCTGCTGGACATCCGCACCAGCCCGGTGGAGCAGCGCGTCGCGGCCGCCGCCGACTTCCTGGAGGCGGGGTACGAGGTGCACTTCAACCTCTCGCCCGTGGTCATCCGGCCGGGATGGGAGGAGGACTGGACCCAGCTGCTGCGGTACATGGACGACGTCCTGCCCCGGGCCGTCAAGGAGCAGGCGGCGGCGGAGGTGATCATGCTGACGCACAACGAGGACCTGCACGAGCTGAACCTGGCGTGGCATCCGCGGGCCGAGGACATGCTCTGGCGACCCGACATCCAGCAGGCCAAGCGTTCCGAGAACGGCAGCTGGAACGTCCGCTACCGCAACGCCGACAAGGCCGCGGCCGTCGACACCGTCCGTCGGCTGGTGGCCGCCGCGGCCCCGTGGCTGCGGATCCGCTACGCGTTCTGACTCAGGTGTGCAGGCGGCTGTTGGTCCCGTCGTGCCCGTCCGCCTGGTCCTCGTCGAACCAGTGGTCGCCGTCCGCCAGGTAGCGGAAGGAGTGGACGCCCTTGGCGGGCAGCACGACGGTGACGGCCCGCATGCCGTCGCGGCGGGGCTCCAGGGGGTGTGCGCCGGGCCGCCATTCGTTGAAATCGCCGACGACGCTGACCGCACCGGGCGGGGCCTCGGCCGGCAGGACGAAGGTGACCCGGACGCGATCCTTGACCTGCTTGCGCTCCAACATGGGTGAGGGGCTCCTGCCGGCAGAGGGGTGGTGCGCCCATAGTCCGACCCGGGCCCGGGGGCGGCGGCCCGGCGCGGCCGCCGCGACGGCGCGTTTCACCCGTGCGGCAGGCCCCCGCGGCCCCGGGAGGGGGCGGCCCGCGGCGGCAAGGGCGGCCCGCGCGGTCAGGAATCGACGGCGGTCTCCCCCGGGCGCACCCGCCGGGTGGCGGGGTCGGTCGGCGGGAGGCCTGCCAGGGCTGCCGCCCGACTCGTGGGGTGCGGGGTGGGGCCGAGCCATTCGCAGAACAGGACGGTGGCGTCGTCCTGGAGGCGGCCGTCATGGTGTTCGAGGACGGCGTGGATGAGGCGGCGCAGTGTCTCGGGCACAGGCAGGCCGGCGGAGTGGTGGCGGATGAGGAAGTCGATGAACCGGGCCAGTCCGAACTCCTCGTCGCCGGCCCGGCGGGCTTCGGTGATGCCGTCGGTGTACAGCACCAGCCGGTCGCCCGGCTCCAACTGGTGGCGGCACAGGGTGGTACGCAGCCCGAGACCGGTGCCCATGGGGTGCGCGGGCGGACAGTTCAGCAGCGTGCTCCAGCGGCCGCCGCGGATGACCACCGGCGGATGGTGGCCCCGGTTGACCCAGGTCAGGAGCCCGGTACGGGTGTCGAGGTCGGCGAGGACACCGGTCGCGTAGCGCGTACGGCCGTACTGCTCCATCAGCACCTCCTCGATCCGCTCGCTCGTCTCGACCAGTCCCGCGCCCTGCCGGCGCGCGTTGCGGCAGGCGCCCATCGCGAGGGTCGCGGTGAGCCCCGCGGCGGTGTCGTGGCCCATCGCGTCGAACAGCGACAGGTGCACCACGTGGCCGGCGGTCGCGTAGTCGTAGGCGTCCCCGCTGATCTTGTAGGCGGGCTCCATCGCCGCACTGATCATCACGCGGCCGTCCGCGTACGTGGGCGGCGGCATCAGGTGCCACTGCATCTCCGCGGCGACGGCGAGCGGCTGGGTGCGGGTCAGCCGGGCGTGGGTGTCACTGCTGCGCCGCTTGCTGTCGATGATCAGGGCGAGCAGGGCGGACAGTGCCTCCATGTCCTCCAGAGCCCGCGGATCGGCGTCGGGAGCGGTGATCCGCAGGACGCCGAGGCGCTCGGTGCCGTCCAGCAGCGGCACCCACCAGTGGCTTCCTCGCTCTCCCGCCTCGGCTCCGACCAGGATGTGCCCGTGCTGGTACGCGCGCCCGGCCACGGTGCCCTCGACCTTGAGCTCGGTCTCCTCCCCCTGCGCCGCCTGCCCGGCCTCCAGGTCGTCCCCGGTCAGCAGACGCAGCACGTCGCCCTGGAGGTCCACCACGTAGATCAGCACCTGGGTGAACCCGACCCCGGCCGCGTGCTCGGCCGTCTTGGCGGGCAGCAGCTCCAGCGGCAGCAGGTGGCTCGCCGACAGCAGTCCCACCAGCATGCGCCGACCCGCCGCGGAGCGGTCCCGGTCGTTCACCACGGCACCTCGGGCCCCGCCTCGTCGGGGACCCGGGGCTCCGCGAGGCGCATGGCGTGCCAACCCTTCACGGGGCGCCTGCCCTTCCTTCGCCGCCTCGCCCGCGGTGGGCCGGCCGGGGACTCCGGCCTACCGCGGAGCGTCGAATGTGATGTCGTCGACCGTGCGGATGTCCGCGGACATGTTGCTCCGCATCATCCGCAGAGCCGCCTGGGCCAGGTCGGCGTCGATGTGGGCGACGGCGTCGGCCGCCACGACGACGTCGAAGTGCCGGATGTGGGCGTCCAGCGCCGAGTACAGCACGCACTGCTCGGTCACCTGTCCGCACAGGACCAGTTGGCGGGCTTCCAGTTGTCCCAGGAGGTAGGCCAGCGGTGTCTCGAAGAAGGCGGAGTGCCGCGCCTTGACGACGAAGAGGGAGTTCTCATCGGGCGCGACCGGCTCGACGAGGTCGGCGTGGCGGCCGTCGAGGGCCGCCCGAAGGATCTCCCCGTGGTGGGAGCGCCACTCCCCGAAGTTGTCGTTCACGTAGATCACGGGCGAGTCGCTGGCCCGGGCGTGCTTCAGCAGCGTCGTGATCCCGGGAAGCGCGTCGCGGACGGAGGGGACCAGGTGCTCGGCGTCCTCGTGCGCGTACGTGTTGAGCATGTCGATGACGATGAGCGCCGTACGGGGCATGGGGCCCGCCTCCCGTCTCGTCCCGTCTGCCGCGGCGGCGCATGGTGCCGCTCCGCTCCGTGGTTCCAGTCTCCCCCATCGGGGTCGGCGCGGCTCATGCGAGGCGTCTCCCCGGGGCCGTGCCACTCGCGCGGCGGCCTGCCGTCGCCGGCGACACGGAATCACCGGTACGGGTCGCGGCTCGCGCCTGGCTCCCCTCTCCTCGGGCGGACGCACCTCCCGGTCGGTGCCGGGCAGGCCGCGGGTACGGGGCGACGCGCGTGAGCGGTGCGCAGGCGGGGCAGGTGCCCCGTCCGAGACCGCACGAGGCGGGACACGCCATGGGCCCTCCCCCACCTTCACACCACCGCGAGCTCACCTTCCCTCCCGGCGACGCCTCCGCCTACGCCGCGGGCATCGGCTTCACCCGCCGGGCCCTCGCCGACTGGCACCTGACCGCCGCCGCCGAATCGGGCGGCGCCGTCCTGGTCACTGCCGAACTCCTGGCCAACGCCGTTCAGCACGCCGGCGGCCCGGTCAGCTTGAGCCTCGACCACCACGCCGGCCATCTGCTCATCTCCGTCACCGACCGCAGCCTCCTGCCGCCGCACATGCCGGACCACCGGGCCGACAGCATCGGCGGCCACGGCCTGTTCATCGTCGACCGCACCGCCCACGACTGGGGCAGCTGGTGCTCCCCCACGGACAAGACCGTCTGGGCGGACCTCGCCCTCCCGCCCGAGTCCGGCCCCGACCGCTGACGCTCACCGGGGCCGAGCCGGGTGAGGGAGCGGACGAACGCCTGCCCCGCCTCGCGCGCCTCCCGGAGCGCCGCCGGTCACCGCCGGGGCTGCGCACGTACGGTGCGCTCGGCGGAACGGGAGCAGTGGCGCTGTGCGTGTCCGGGGCGGCGCCGGGGTAGGCGCACTTCGGCAGTCGACGTACTGGCCCGTACTGGTTGATCCGCACGGAAAGACGGTCCCATGCCCCGGTCCATCGCACAGCAGAGCGTCGAGCAGCTCGGCGGGGAGTCCAGCATCCTCACCCGTCAGCGCCGCGACCACGCGGAACTCGACCGCCTCATGCGTCTGTACGAGTCCGCGTCCCTCACGCTGCCGCAGCGGCAGGAGGTGCTCGCAGACATCGTGCAGCTCACGTTCAGCCACGCCTTCGCCGAGGAGGCCGTCCTGTGGCCGGCCCTGCGCCGGCTCGCTCCCGACGGGGAGGAACTCACCTCGCGGGTGGAGGACGAGCACCAGCGGATCTCCGAACTCGTCGCCGAGATCGGCTCGCTCGACCCGGCGGAGTCTCGGCACGACGAGCTCGTCGGCGCGGCCTTCGCCCTGATCCGCCAGGACATCCGCGATGAGGAGGACCTGCTGCTGCCGCGCCTCCAGGAGGCGCTGGCGCACGAGCCGGCGCGGCTGCGGCGCCTCGGTTCGGCCTGGGAGGTCGTGCGGCGCACCGCCCCCACCCGCCCGCATCCCGCCGTCCCGCGCCGCCCTCCGGGCAACGCGCTGGCGGCCGTGCCGCTCAGTGCCCTCGACCGGGCCCGCGACATGCTGGCGGCCACGACCACCGATGTCCCCCGCGGCCGCCTCGTCGCCGCGGCCCTGGGGGCGGCCGCCGCGGCCGCCTGGGTGACGACCGCGGTCCTGCGCCGCCGGCGCTGAGGGCCCGCCACCGCGCGGTGTTCGCGAGCCCCGTATCCGGTCCGCGGGTGCGGGGCCGCGCCGCCGTGGCGGCGCGGCGGCGCGGCCTTTCCGCGCCCGGGCGAATAAAAACAACTGAAGCAGCCCACCAAAATTGTGGGGTAGATCTAGGGTGTGGCCGGAAGAA
>NZ_JBHXRU010000164.1:0-8366 GCF_042716255.1 Streptomyces sp. NPDC058662
GCCCCCGGCCGCGGGCCGCGCCGTTCCGGGCCGACCGCCGCCAGGGCCGCGACGACCACCGCGCCCGCCGCCACACCCGCGGCGGCGGCCACGGCGCCCCGCCGCCGGTACCAGGGCGGCCGGACCCCGGTCCCGGGAGCGGCGGCGGAACCGGAACCCGGATCGGAGCCGAGACCGCCCGCCCCCACGGGCGCGGGCACGGGTACGGGCGCGGCGGTCGTACCGTCCGAAGCACCGCCCGGAACACCGCCCGGCTCACCGTCCGGCGTCCCCGGCGTCCCCGGCGTCCCGGACGTCCCGGCGCCGGTCGGCGCCACCCGTACCGCCGCCCGTCGCCGCGCGTCCGCCAGCAGCCATGCCCGGTGCAGCTCCACCGCCTCCGCCTGCGAGGCCCCGCAGAGCCGCGCGAAGCGGTCGACCACCGCGAACTCCGCCGGTACCGCCTCTCCCCGGCAGTACCGGTGCAGGGTCGAGGTGCTCGTGTGCAGCTTGCGCGCGAGCACCCCGTAACTCAGCCCGGCGCGCTCCTTCAGTTCCCGCATGAGCCGGGCGAACCGCTCCGCCTCGCCCGAACCCGCGCCTTCGGCCCCACCCTCGCCCCGACCCGCGTCCACGGCGTTCCCCCGTCCCACGACTGTGTTCCATGCAAGGGGTGTTCCCCCAGGTGACAGCACGTACGGTCGTTCCAGTGTCCCGAATCCGCCCCGATCCGTCGCCCGACACCCCGGGCCGGGGCAAGGCTGCTGACGTGCACCGCAGCAGCGGTCACCACACCGACCACCACGGGGAGAACCGACCATGCTCCGACGCTCCGCCGCCGCCTCCACGCTCACCGCGCTCGTCGCGGCGGCCGCCGCGCTCGTCCTCACCGCCTCGACCTCCGCCACGGCCGCCTCGGCGCCCGGCTTCCTGGGCGCCGCCGACCTGCCGCCCCACCCCGCCTCGCCGTGGTTCGCGGGGAAGGTCACCCAGGGCCTGCCCGAGTTCGCGCCGTTCTGCCTGGAGGGCGTGCTCCCTGCCGCGGGCAGTCGGCACCGGCAGTTCGGCACCGAGTACGACACGAGCGCCACGCAGATCTCCGTCCGCGCCGCGTCGACGGCCGCCGCCGCCAAGCTGGTCGGGAGGCTGGAGCGGCAGGTCGCGGCGTGCGCCGCGGACTGGCTGCGGACGAACCCGGGCGGTACCGCCTCCTGGCAGGACTACGGGACCCTCCCCGTCGAGGAGGGCGCGCACGTCTACGGGGTGCACAGCTCCCTGCCCGAGTCCGAGCCCGGCGCGCACCTGTACGGGATCGGTCGCGACGGCTCCACCGTCACCGTCGTGACGTGGGGGCAGATGGGCACCCTGGCGCAGGCCCCGGTCACCGCCTTCAAGAAGACCACCGCCAAGGCGGTCAACAAGCTCAACCCGTGAGCACGGCGTCCGCGCGGCGCCGGTGGGACCATGGGAGTCGGGCTTCCTCCAGCCGATCCGAGGCGATGGCCATGCGTTCCGGGAACGAGCCGGTGACCGCCCGCAGTCCGCTGCGGATGCGTTTCTGGCTGAGCCTGTGGGGGCTGGTCTGGGCGGTCGCCGGGGCGGTGGCGTTCTCGCTGGCCGACCGTTCCGGGTGGGCGGCCGTCTGCGCGGTGGTCGCGCTGCTGGCCGCCGTGGACCTTGCCGTGGTGACCCGGCACATCCGCCAGGGGCCGCACTACCAGCCCGGCCCGGACGTCCCCCCGTACGAGCCGCCCCAGCTGCCGAAGGGGCCCCGTACGCGCTGAGGGCGGCGCCCGGGACCCGGCGGCGGCTACCGCTCGAAGCGGGCGGCCTCCAGGTACTCCGGCTGCGGGTCGAGGGCCGCGGCCAGCCGGAAGTGCTTGCGTGCCTGCTCGGGCCGGCCGGACCGCTGGTGGGTGCGGGCCAGCGCGAAGTGGGCGAAGGCGTTGTCCGGCTCCCGCTCCAGAACGAGCTCGAACTCCAGCGCCGCCGGGCGGAGTTGCGCGGCGGCGAAGAAGGCCCGGGCGCGCAGCAGCCGGGCCGCCGTGTTCTCGGGGTGGGCCGCTATGACGGAGTCGAGCAGCTTGACCGCGCCGCGCGGGTCACGTGCGGCGAGCAGCTGCTCGGCGGCCCGGTAGTCGATGACGTGCGTCTCGGGACTCGCCGATCCGGACGAGGACGACGACGATGACGAGGACGGCGGCGTGGTGTCGGACACGGTCTGTTCCTTCCCTCTACAGCCGCGTTCAACGCTCGACGGCGGCCCCGCTATTCCATGAGCACGTCAGGCGCGGGCCTCGGACGCGCGCTCCGCGGCCCGCTCGGCGAGCTCCTTCCACACCGCGCGGACCTGCGGCTCCAGCGCCTCCAGCGGCCCGTCGTTGTCGATGACGAGCGTGGCCACCGCCAGCCGCTGCTCCCGGGTGGCCTGCACGGCCATCCGGGCCCGCGCCTCCTCCTCGGCCATGCCGCGCCGCCCGGTCAGTCGCGCCAGCTGGGTCTCGGCCGCCGCGTCCACCACGACCACCAGGTCGTACAGCGGCGCCAGGCCGTTCTCCGCGAGCAGCGGTACGTCGTGCACCACGATGGCGTCGGCTCCGGCGGCGGCCTCCAGCTCGGCGGACCGGGCCCCGACCAGCGGGTGCACGATGGCGTTGAGGGTCTGGAGCTTCGCCGGATCGGCGAACACGATCGAGCCCAGCTTCGGCCGGTCCAGCGCTCCTTCGGGGGTCAGTACCGACTCCCCGAAGGCCGCCACGACCGCCGCGAGCCCGGGCGTGCCCGGCTCGACGACCTCCCGTGCGATCCGGTCGGCGTCGACGACCACCGCCCCGTACCCCGCCAGAAGGCGCGAGACCTCGCTCTTGCCGGCACCTATTCCGCCCGTCAGGCCCACTTTCAGCATGCTCAGCAGCCTAGCGCCGCGCCCCGCGGTCTTCACGGCCGCGGCGCCTCCCGATGCCGGGGCGCCCGGGGCGGCCCGCTGTCCTGGGCGCCCGGACGTCTCAGCCCTCGCCCTCGCGCTCCGCCAGGAACCGCTCGAACTCGCGGCCGATCTCGTCCGCCGACGGGATCTCGGCGGGCTCGGCGATCATGTTGCCCCGGGTCTCGGCGCCGGCCGCCGCGTCGTACTGGTGCTCCAACCCCTGGACCAGGGCGACCAGCTCCTCGTCACCCTCCCGGATCTGCCGGTCGATCTCCGTCTGGGTGCGGTGCGCCTCGGTGCGCAGCGCGTGCGCCACGGCCGGCAGCACCAGCCCGGTCGCCGCCGTGATCGCCTCCAGGGCCGTCAGAGCGGCGTCCGGGTACGGGGAACGGGCGACGTAGTGCGGTACGTGCGCGGCGACGCCGAGCACGTCGTGCCCGGCCTGGGCGAGGCGGAACTCGACGAGCGACTCCGCGCTGCCCGGTACCTGCGCCTCGTCGAAGGGGCTGCGGTGGCCGGGCATGAGGTCGGTCCGGTTGCCGTGCGGGGTGATGCCGACGGGCCGGGTGTGCGGGACGCCCATGGGAATGCCGCGGAAGTTGACGGAGAGGCGGACTCCCAGGCGCTCGACGATCTGCCGGACGGCGACGGAGAAGCGCTCCCACTCCACGTCCGGCTCCGGGCCGGAGAACAGGAGGAAGGGGGCGCCGGTGGCGTCCTGGACGATCCGGACCTCCAGCCGGGGCTCCTCGAACTCGCTCCAGTGGTCGCGGCGGAAGGTCAGCAGGGGCCGCCGGGCCCGGTAGTCCACCAGGCGGTCGGCGTCGAAGCGGGCCACCAGCTGGTGGGGCAGGGTGTCGAGCAGCCGCTCGATGATCTGGTCGCCGGCCTCGCCCGCGTCCATGTACCCCTCGAAGTGATACAGCATGACCAGGCCTGCCGAGTCCTGGGTCAGCGCCAGGTCGGCCACCGCCAGCCCCTTGGCGTCCCATTCGTACAAACCCTGCGGATCAAGCACCGTCACCACTCCTCCTCGCCGTGTTCTCTGCGAAGAACATCCAAAGGGCCTCAGCCATTCCCCAGTTGGGCTTCCCGCGCGCCCTTCGCGGGAACGCGGCGGTCCCGGGGCAGGGAACGCGGAGAGGCCCGCCCCCCGAAGGGGACGGGCCTCACCGTGCTACGCGACTACTCAGCTCGGCTCGCACCGGAGTGCGATGCGCGCTGCGATCAGCTCTGGCCGCCGGCCAGCTTCTCGCGGAGCGCGGCCAGGGCCTCGTCCGACGCCAGGGCGCCGGAGGTCTCGTCCGACTCCGAGGAGTACGAACCGCCCGAGATGTTGCCCGCACCGGCGTTGCCACTGGCGGCGGGGGCGGCAGCACCCTCGGCGGCAGCGGCCTCGTCGGCCTCGCGGCTCTTGATGACCTGGGCCTGGTGCTGCTCGAAGCGCTGCTGCGCCTCGGCGTACTGGGTCTCCCAGGCCTCGCGCTGCTTGTCGAAGCCTTCGAGCCAGTCGTTGGTCTCGGGGTCGAAGCCCTCGGGGTAGATGTAGTTGCCCTGGTCGTCGTACGACGCGGCCATGCCGTACAGGGTCGGGTCGAACTCGACCGACGCCGGGTCGGTGCCGAAGGACTCGTTGGCCTGCTTCAGCGACAGCGAGATCCGGCGACGCTCAAGGTCGATGTCGATGACCTTGACGAAGATCTCGTCGTTGACCTGGACGACCTGCTCCGGGATCTCCACGTGGCGCTCGGCCAGCTCGGAGATGTGGACCAGGCCCTCGATGCCCTCGTCCACGCGGACGAACGCACCGAACGGAACCAGCTTGGTGACCTTACCCGGGACGACCTGACCGATCTGGTGGGTCCGGGCGAACTGCTGCCACGGGTCCTCCTGCGTCGCCTTCAGCGACAGGGAGACGCGCTCGCGGTCCATGTCCACGTCGAGGACCTCGACGGTGACTTCCTGACCGACCTCGACGACCTCGGACGGGTGGTCGATGTGCTTCCAGGACAGCTCGGAGACGTGCACGAGACCGTCGACGCCACCGAGGTCCACGAAGGCACCGAAGTTGACGATCGAGGAGACGACGCCGGAGCGGACCTGACCCTTCTGCAGGGTGGTGAGGAACGTCTGGCGAACCTCGGACTGGGTCTGCTCAAGCCAGGCACGGCGGGACAGGACCACGTTGTTGCGGTTCTTGTCCAGCTCGATGATCTTCGCTTCGAGCTCCTTGCCCACGTAGGGCTGGAGGTCGCGGACGCGACGCATCTCGACGAGAGAGGCCGGCAGGAAGCCGCGGAGGCCGATGTCGAGGATGAGACCACCCTTGACGACCTCGATGACGGTACCGGTGACGATGCCGTCTTCTTCCTTGATCTTCTCGATGGTGCCCCAGGCACGCTCGTACTGAGCGCGCTTCTTCGAGAGGATCAGGCGGCCTTCCTTGTCCTCCTTCTGGAGAACCAGGGCCTCGATCTCGTCGCCGACCTTGACGACCTCGTTCGGGTCGACGTCGTGCTTGATCGAGAGCTCGCGGCTCGGGATGACGCCTTCGGTCTTGTAACCGATGTCGAGGAGAACCTCGTCCCGGTCAACCTTGACGATGACGCCGTCGACGATGTCGCCATCGTTGAAGTACTTGATCGTCGCGTCGATCGCCGCGAGGAACGCGTCCGCGTCGCCGATGTCGTTGACCGCAACCTGCGGAGTGGTGGCGGTGGTCTCGGTGCTGCTCGTCATGTGGGAAAGGGCTCCGGTTACGGACAGAAAGTCGTAGGTACTGCTACGCCGGGAGCCCTTATCGGCATCCACCGAAGACCGGACAGCCAAGGAGGCCCCCGATCCGCAGAGGATGCGGCGGGGCCTCGAAAACCGAGGGGACATCAACAGATGCAAGCGCAGCCTGCTAGGTCTGAGGAGCACAGGCTCGCAGCGCAACTTGTAGCATACGGGGGCAGCCGGACAGGGTCAATGCGCGAAGGCGCACACCCCGGGCGGATCGCCGCACAACCGGCACAATTCGTGGGTGGGGAAGTACTGATGGCAGGTCCCGCCACATTTCGCAGACTACGACGACGGGCCCCATGAACCAAGAGGACTACGGCACCGAAGACGCCCGCGGGGCGGATTCGACGGCCGCGGACGACTCCGAGGCCACCCGGCGTGACGCCGGGGAAGCGGAGAGCAGCCGAGCGAGCCGCGGCTGGTGGGACCGCAACGCCGACGAGTACCAGAGCGACCACGGCGCCTTCCTGGGCGACGACCGTTTCGTCTGGGGCCCCGAGGGCCTGGACGAGGCACAGGCGGCCCTGCTGGGCCCCGCCGCCTCCCTGCGCGGCAAGGACGTCCTGGAGATCGGCGCCGGCGCCGCCCAGTGCTCGCGCTGGCTGGCCGCCCGGGGCGCCCGGCCGGTCGCCCTCGACCTCTCCCACCGCCAGCTCCAGCACGCCCTGCGCATCGGCGGGGACGTCCCCCTGGTCGAGGCCGACGCCGGCCGGCTGCCCTTCCGCGACGGCACCTTCGACCTCGCCTGCTCCGCGTACGGGGCCGTCCCCTTCGTCGCCGACCCGGTGAACGTCATGCGCGAGGTGCACCGCGTGCTGCGCCCCGGCGGCCGCTGGGTCTTCTCCGTCACCCACCCCGTCCGCTGGGCCTTCCCCGACGAGCCCGGCCCCGAGGGCCTGTCCGTCGCCGCCTCCTACTTCGACCGGACGCCGTACGTCGAGCAGGACGAGGAGGGCCGCGCGGTGTACGTCGAGCACCACCGCACCCTCGGCGACCGGGTCCGCGACGTGGTCGCGGGCGGATTCAGGCTCGTGGACCTGGTCGAACCGGAGTGGCCCGCCTGGAACAGCCAGGAGTGGGGCGGTTGGTCCCCGCTGCGCGGCAACCTGATCCCCGGCACCGCGATCTTCGTCTGCGAGCGCGACTGACGTGATCCGTACCGCCGCCCTGGACGCCCTCCCGGTACGGGAGGCCGTGCCCGCCCTCGTCTCCTCGCTGGCCGACCACGGCGCGGCGGTGCTCTGCGCGCCGCCGGGCACCGGCAAGACCACGCTGGTGCCGCTGGTCCTGGCCGGGCTGGTGGGCGGCGGCGCGCGCCGCCGGGTCGTGGTGGCCGAGCCCCGGCGGATCGCCGCCCGCGCGGCGGCGCGCCGGATGGCCTGGCTGCTGGGCGAGCGGGTCGGCGAATCGGTCGGCTTCACCGTGCGCGGCGAGCGGGTCGCGGGCCCCGCCACCGTGGTCGAGGTGGTGACCACCGGCGTACTGCTCCAGCGGCTCCAGCGGGACCAGGAGCTGGCCGGCGTGGACGTCGTGTTGCTGGACGAGTGCCACGAGCGGCACCTGGACGCCGACACCGTCGCCGCCTTCCTCCTGGACGTACGGGAGGCCCTGCGCCCGGAGCTGCGCCTGGTGGCGGCCTCGGCGACGACCGACGCGGCGGGCTGGGCCCGGGTGCTGGGCGGCGCGCCGGTGGTGGAGGCCGCCGGGGTCGCGTACCCGGTGGAGACCGTCTGGGCGCCGCCCGCCCGGCCGGTGCGGCCGCCGCACGGGATGCGGGTGGACCCGGCGCAGCTGGCGCACGTGGCCGCGGTGGTACGGCGGGCACTGGCGGAGCGCACGGGCGACGTCCTGTGCTTCCTGCCGGGTGTCGGGGAGATCGCCCGCGTCGCCGGGCAGCTGCGCGGGGTGGACGCGGAGGTGCTGCAGGTCCACGGCCGGGCCCCGGCGGCCGTGCAGGACGCGGCGCTGACGGCCGCACCGCACCGCCGCGTGATCCTGTCGACGTCGGTCGCGGAGTCGAGCCTGACCGTCCCGGGGGTACGCGTGGTGGTGGACTCCGGGCTCGCCCGCGAACCCCGGGTGGACCACGCCCGGGGCCTCGGCGCGCTGGCGACCGTACGCGCGTCGCGCGCGGCGGGCCGCCAGCGGGCGGGCCGGGCCGGGCGCGAGGCGCCGGGCACGGTGTACCGCTGCTGGGGCGAGGCGGAGGACGTCCGGCTGCCCGCGTTCCCCGCCCCGGAGATCCGGGTCGCGGACCTGACGCAGTTCGCCCTGCAGGCGGCCTGCTGGGGCGACCCGGAGGCGGCCGGGCTGGCGCTGCTGGACCCGCCGCCGGCCGGGGCGATGGCGGCTGCGCGGGAGGTCCTGACCGCCGTGGGCGCCGTGGACGGCTCCGGCCGGCCGACCCCGCGCGGGCTGCGCATGGCCCGGCTGGGGCTGCACCCGCGGCTGGCCCGGGCCCTGCTGGACGGTTCCGCCGCACTCGGTGCCCGGCGGGCGGCGGAGGTGGTGGCGCTGCTCAGCGAGGAACCGCCGCGGGAGTACGGGGACGACCTGGCCGCGGCCTGGCGGGCGGCGAGGCGGGGTGCGGACGGGTACGCCTCGCGCTGGCGCGCGGAGGTCCGCCGCCTGGAGCGGGCCGCGGCCGAGCCGGCGGGGGCCTCCCCCGCCGCGCCCC
>NZ_JBHXRU010000165.1:0-8295 GCF_042716255.1 Streptomyces sp. NPDC058662
TGATTTTTGGCACGCTGTTGAGTTCTCAAGGAACGGACGCTTCCTTCGTACTCACCCTCTCGGGCTTTCCTCCGGGCTTCGTTTCGTTCTGTTCTTGCGTTTCCGACTCTATCAGACTCTTTCGGGCCTGACCCCCAGTCAGCGGGGTTTATCTTCGGGGCTGTTGGGCCCTTCCGACTCCCGAACTCTAGTGGATTTTCCCGGCGGCTCATAATCGGGCCTTCGAAAATGAATTCGGACATGCCGAATTCATTCCCAGTGGGAGATCGTGCAGAGTTGGGTGCCGCAACGAGGCGGCGGGAGTTGCTGTCGCCAAAACCTTTCGACTCTGGGACAACTCGAAGAACCTTACGGATCCGCGAGGCGGGTGTCAACCCCCGGCTCAGCTGGGGGACTGCAGGTCCTCCACGCGGTCCAGGAGCCGCGTGAGCATGTCGCCCAGGACGCCCCGTTCAGCCGTGGAGAGGTCCTGCAGGAGGTCCTCCTCGAAGACCGTCGCCGCGCGCATCGCGTCCAGCCACTTGCTGCGGCCCTCGTCGGTGAGCTCCACGATGACGCGGACCCGGTTGGACTCGTCCCGCTCCCGCGTGACCAGCCCCTCCGCGGTCATGCGGTCGATCCGGTGGGTCATCGCCGCCGGCGTGAGGCCCAGCTGCTTCGCCAACTCGCTCGGCCCCATCCGGTACGGGGCCCCGGAGATGACGAGGGCCTTGAGGACCTCCCACTCCGCGTTGCTGATGCCGAGGGCCGCGGTCTGGCGTCCGTACGCGACGTTCATGCGGCGGTTCAGGCGGCTGAGCGCCGACACCACCTTCTCGACCTGGGGGTCGAGGTCCTGGAACTCGCGCTGGTAGACGGCGATCTGCTCATCGAGGCTCGGCTCGTGGACGGGCGTAGTGCCGTCGGGGGTGTCACCCATGGGTCGAAGTATGGCACGAGCCCATTGGCGTCTAACTCCTTCGATGTGTAGAGTTAAGCATCGAACTTTAGCTATGAAGTCTTCAGTCTTCAGCTCTCAAAGGCAGGTGAGAAGTGACCAAGGTGATGGGCGCCGCGATGCAGCGGATCCAGGCCGGGAACGCGCTGACCGCGTTCGGCATCGGTTTCACGGTTCCGTTCCTCTACATCTATGTGGCGCAGGTGCGCGGTCTGGGCTCGATGGCCGCCACGACCGCGTTCGTGGCGTTCGCGCTGGGCGCTCTGGTCGCCCTGCCCCTCACCGGTCGGGTCATCGACCGACGCGGTCCCGTCCCCGTGGTCGTCGGGGCGGCCGTCGTCGCCTCGGCCGGTGCGCTCTCGCTGGGGCTCTCCGGCAGGCTCGTACCGATCCTGCTGTCCGCCCTGGCCCTGGGCGCCGGGCAGGCCGTCATGCAGCCGGCGCTGGCCACGATGATCGTGTGGTGCTCCACCCCGTCGACCCGGACCCGTGCGTTCGCCCTGCAGTTCTTCATGCAGAACCTCGGTCTGGGCATCGGGGGCCTCATCGGCGGGCAGATCGTCGACGAGAACCGGCCCGGCAGCTTCACCCTGCTGTTCGGCATCGAGGCCGTGATGTTCCTGGTGCTCGCCGGGGTCATCCTCACCGTGCGGATGCCGCACGCGCCGGTCATCAAGGACGCCGTGCCCCGGGGCACGGACGGGGCGGGCAGCGGCTGGAAGCGGCTGCTGCGGCACCAGGCGATGGTGAAGCTGCTGGTCCTGGGCTTCGTGGTCTTCTTCGCCTGCTACGGGCAGTTCGAGTCGGGTCTCGCCGCCTTCGGTACCGAAGCGGCCGGGATCTCCCCCTCCACGCTGGGCTTCGCGCTCGCCGCCAACACCGGCGCCATCGTCGTCGCGCAGTTCGTCGTGCTGCGGCTGGTCGAGAAGCGGCGCCGGTCGCGCGTGATCGCGCTGGTCGGCCTGATCTGGACCGTGGCGTGGGTCATCGCCGGGTTCTCGGGGCTGGGACACGGCAGCGCCGTGATGGCCGCCGCCGCGTTCGTCACCACGTACGCGCTCTTCGGCATCGGCGAGGCCATGCTGTCGCCGACTCTGGCCCCGCTCGTGGCCGACCTGGCGCCGGAGGGCTCCGTGGGCCAGTACAACTCGGCCTTCGCGCTGGTCAAGCAGATGGCGCTGGCGCTGGGTCCGCTCGGGGTGCCGCTGGGCGCGGGTGTGCCGATGCTCTACATCGGGATCTTCGTGGTGGTCTCGCTGGGGATCGTGTGGCTCGCGCTGCGGCTGGGCAAGCAGCTGAGCCCGGAGCAGGACAACCCGTCGCTGTCCAGGGTCGTGGCCCGGCATGTTCCGGCCGCCGCCGGTGCGCCGGTCGACGAGCGCGTCCCCGCGTAGCGCACGGCGGGTGGGAGAGGGGAAGGCCCCGGTCCGGTGGACCGGGGCCTTCCGCGTGTGCGACGCCGTGCCGGGCTACGGGTCCGGCTGCCGGTCGGGGAGGGCGAACTCGCACCAGACCGCCTTGCCGCCGCCCGGAGTACGGCGGGAGCCCCAGGAGGAGGCGATGGTCGCGACGATCGAGATGCCGCGGCCGGTCTCGTCGGCCGGTTCGGCGCGGCGCCGGCGCGGGAGGTGGTCGTCCCCGTCGGTGACCTCGATGATCAGGCGCCGGTCGGTGCGGCGCAGCCGCAGGCGCATGGGCGGGGTGCCGTGCTGGAGGGAGTTCGCGACGAGTTCGCTCGCCGCCAGTACCCCGAGGTCGCACAGCTCGACCGGGAAGCGCCAGGAGGCGAGGACGCCCTGGGCGAAGGCGCGGGCGCGCGGGGCCGCTTCGATGCCGCCGAGGAGGTCCAGGGCGGCGTTGTGGAAGAGCTCGGCGTCCGCCCCGGTGCGGGCGGGCTGCTGGAGGACCATCACGGCGACGTCGTCGTCGTGGTCGGCGTCCACGCCGAGGGCGCGCATCAGGCGGTCGCAGATGACCGCGGGGGTCCCCTGCGCGCCGGAGAGGGCGCGTTCGAGGGCGTCGACGCCCTCGTCGATGTCCTCGCCGCGGCGCTCGACGAGGCCGTCGGTGTAGAGGACGGCGGTGGATCCCGGGCCCAGCGCGATGGTGCCCGAGGTGTGCAGCCAGCCGCCGGTGCCCAGGGGCGGGCCGGTGGGGTCGGCGGCGCGGCGGACCGTGCCGTCCTCGTCGCGGACCAGGATCGGCAGGTGGCCGGCGGAGGCGTAGGCCAGCAGGCCCTCGTTCGGGTCGTGGACGGCGTACACGCAGGTGGCGATCTGGCTGGCGTCGATCTCGGCGGCGAGGCCGTCGAGGAGCTGGAGCACCTCGTGCGGGGGCAGGTCGAGGCGGGCGTACGCGCGGACGGCGGTGCGCAGCTGGCCCATGACGGCGGCGGCGCGGACCCCTCGGCCCATGACGTCGCCGATGACGAGGGCGGTGCGGCCGGCGCCGAGGGTGATGACGTCGTACCAGTCGCCGCCGACGGCGGCCTCGGTGCCGCCGGGCTGGTAGGTGGCCGCGACGATCAGGTCGTCGGGTTGTTCCAGTTCCTGCGGGAGCAGGGAGCGCTGGAGGGTGACGGCGGCCTCGCGCTGGCGGCGCTCGCTCGCGCGCAGCCGTTCGACGGCTTCGGCGTGGTCGGTGACGTCGGCGAGGTGGACGAGGACGCCGGTGCGGTGGGGGTCCGGGTCGTGCGCGGCGCCGGTCCTGGGGAACTCCACCGGGGTGCAGGTGACGGTGTACGTGCTGCCGCCGCCCGGGGCCGTGCGGTACTTGGCGGTACGGGGCCTGCCGCTGCGCTGGACCTGGTCGAGGAGCGGGAGGAGGCCGAGCTCGCCGAGTTCCGGCAGGGACGCGCCGGCGGGGGCGCCGGTCGGGCGGGCGCCGAAGCCGGCCGTGTAGGCGTCGTTGACGTAGGCGACGCGGTGCTCGGGGCCGTGGACGAGGGCGATCAGGGCCGGGAGGCGGCCGAGCACCTCGCGTACGGAGAGTTCGTCGAGGGAGGGCGCGGCGGCGAGTGCGGCCGGGTGCGGGGCGGCGCAGGCGGCCGTGCCGGAGCCGGTGCCCGAGACCGTGGGGTCGGCGGGGCGGCCGGCGGCGGGCGCGGAGCGGTCGGTTCCGGGGTCGGCGCGGCCGCCGCGGGCTGCCGGGACCGAGCCTTCACCCCTCTTGGCCTGGGCGGCGGCGTGTTCGGTCCGGGCGGCTGCGCGGCGCTGCGTTCCGGGAAACCGGGCGCTCCAGCGCGTGAAGTTCACTGCGTTCAGGCCTCGTGGTGTCGCAAGTGGTCGCTGTGTCGCTCAGGGCGGTCGCGCACTGGACGATGTCACTCTGTGCAGGTGTGAGCCCACCTATGGTCACACGTCCAGTGTGGCCGACCGCACTGACAACGTCAGCCCTGGCTGTCCTTCGGGGGGTTGGGGGCGGGGCGGGGCGGGGGGTCCTTGGGGGCTCCGCCCGCGGCGAGTTCGAATTCTGCCCTGGGGTGTTCGAGGGAGCCGAGGGAGACGATCTCACGTTTGAAGAGGCCTGCGAGGGTCCATTCGGCGAGGACGCGCATCTTGCGGTTGAAGGTGGGGACGCGGCTGAGGTGGTAGGCGCGGTGCATGAACCAGGCCGGGTAGGCCTTGAGCTTGCGGCCGTAGAGGAGGGCGACGCCGCGGTGCAGGCCGAGGGAGGCGACGGATCCGACGTGCTTGTGCGCGTACTCGGTGAGGACTTCGCCGCGCAGGGCGGCGAGCAGGTTGTCGGCGAGGGCCTTGGCCTGGCGGACGGCGTGCTGCGCGTTGGGGGCGCAGGCGACGCCGGGCTCGGGGGATGTGATGTCGGGGACGGCGGCGGCGTCGCCGGCGGCCCAGGCGTGCTCGACGCCCTCGACGGTGAGGAACGAGGTGCAGACGAGTCGGCCGTGCTCGTTCCTCGGCAGGTCGGAGGCGGCGAGGACCGGGTGGGGTTTGACGCCGGCGGTCCAGACGACGGTGCGGGTGGGGAAGCGGGCGCCGTCGCTGAGGACGGCCACGCGGTCCTCACAGGATTCGAGGCGGGTCTCCAGCCGGACGTCGATGTTGCGGCGGCGCAGTTCGCGGATCGTGTAGACGCCCAGCTCGGGGCCGACTTCGGGGAGGATCCGGTCGCTGGCCTCGACCAGGACCCACTTCATGTCCTCGGGCTTGACGTTGTGGTAGTACCGCGCGGCGTAGCGGGCCATGTCCTCCAGCTCGCCGAGGGCCTCGACGCCGGCGTATCCGCCGCCGACGAAGACGAAGGTGAGGGCGGCGTCGCGGATGGCGGGGTCGCGGGTGGAGGAGGCGATGTCCATCTGCTCGATGACGTGGTTGCGCAGGCCGATGGCCTCTTCGACCGTCTTGAAGCCGATGCCGTACTCGGCGAGGCCGGGGACGGGGAAGGTGCGGGAGATCGAGCCGGGGGCGAGGACGAGCTCGTCGTAGGCGATCTCGACGGGGCCGGCGCCCTCCTCGTCGGTGGCGAGGGTGGTGACGGTCGCGGTGCGTTTGGCGTGGTCGATGCGTTCGGCCTCGCCGATGACGATGCGGCAGCGGGTGAGGAGGCGGCGCAGCGGGACGACGACGTGGCGGGGGGAGATCGAGCCGGCCGCCGCTTCGGGGAGGAAGGGCTGGTAGGTCATGTACGGCTCGGGGGTGACCACCGTGACCTCGGCCTCGCCGGTTCTCAGCTTTCGCTGGAGCCGCAGGGCTGTGTACATGCCGACGTAGCCGCCGCCGACGACCAGGATGCGTGTACGGGGCGGGGTACCGGGGTCCGTGCCCCGGGAGTTAGCAGCCTTCACCATCCCATGACGCAACGTGGCCGGGAGTTTGTCCACAGCCCTGACACATTGTGTGACCGGTGGTGGTGCTGGGGCAGGGCTGAACCGGACGGCGGGTGGGAGTGTCAATCTGCAGGTCAGAGTGTGCGGAAGGGGAGCTTCCGGTGGCTTGTGAAGAAAAAGTGGGGGCGGATGCTCCGATCGGGCGGTGCTCCGTCCGGGGCTGCCTCTTCTGAATTGACTCTGGCTCAACTATGTTCGTAGCTCGTCGAGGAGTATGACCGGGCCCACATGACCGTGGCCCCCTCGGCACGAAGGCGGGGAGTGTCTCCGGGGGGAGACAAATGATTACCGGGGGAAACATATGAACATTTCCGATTTCCATGGTTCTGCGACAGCGCTCTCGGTCGAGAGCGGCGCTCGCGGTATGGCTCACGGCACGACGCACGGCGTAGGCAGGTCCACGCCGCTGCGGGTCGATGCCCAGCGCAACCTGGAGCACGTGCTGCGGGCGGCCCGCGAGGTCTTCGGCGAGCTGGGCTACGGGGCTCCGATGGAGGACGTGGCGCGGCGCGCGCGGGTCGGTGTCGGCACCGTGTACCGGCGCTTCCCGAGCAAGGACGTCCTGGTCCGGCGCATAGCCGAGGAGGAGACCGCCCGGCTCACCGAGCAGGCCAGGACCGCGCTCGGCCAGGAGGAGGAGCCGTGGCAGGCCCTGTCGCGCTTCCTGCGCACCTCCGTGGCCTCGGGCGCGGGCCGGCTGCTGCCGCCGCAGGTGCTGCGGGTCCGGACGGCGGGCGAGGAGGGCGGCCCGGACGCGCCGGCGGCGCGGGTGCCGCAGCAGCGACAGGGGGCCGTCAACGGCGGCGCTCCCGACCTGCGGGTCGTGGGCGCGCGGACGCCCGTGCAGGACGAGCCCTCGGACGACGCGGGAGCGGGAGCGCTGCTGGAGGTCGTCGGGCGGCTGGTGGACCGGGCACGGGAAGCCGGTGAGCTGCGGGGCGACGTCACGGTGGCCGACGTCCTGCTGGTGATAGCGACGGCGGCGCCCGCGCTGCCGGACCCGGCGCAGCAGGCGGCGGCTTCCACGCGGCTGCTCGACATCCTGCTCGAAGGGCTGCGCTCCCGGACGGTGTGAGTGCCGGGCCGCTGCCGGGCAGCACCGGACGGCTCGCGCCCCGCCCTGGTGGCGGTGCGCGGCCGGCCGGGGGCTTCGACGGGGTCCGTCCCCTGCCCCGGTGGCGGTGCGCGGTTGGTCGTGCCCCTGCCCTGGTGTTGGTGCGGGGCGGGCCGGGGGCTTCGGCGGGGTCCGGGTTCCACCGTCGGGGGTGGTGGGCGGTCGGTCGTGCCCCGGTGGGTTCCGTCCGGCCACGGCCCGTTCGTAGCACGGCGGTTCGCCGAAGTGTGCCCGGACGGGTGGATGCCGTGCGCGGGGACCGGGAGCGGGACCGCCGTGTGACACGCTGGATCGGTGTACCGGTCGAGTGTGTCCTGCGGGGGCTGCCGCGATGAGCGTTGACGGGCGGGAAGAGCCATTCGGCGGCGAGGTCGGCGCGGGCAGCCCGCCCGCCCGGCAGGTCCCGGCTCAGCGCGAGCGGGGCGGTCGGCACGCCGCCGGTGGTGGCGGTGGTGAGCTGCCGCCGTCCGACGGGGACTTGGTCGCCCGGATGCGGGGCGGCGACGACGCCGCGTACGAGGAGCTGTTCCGTCGGCACTGCGACGCCGTACGGCGCTACGCACGCACCTGCTGCCGTGACGGGCACACCGCCGACG
Organism: Streptomyces sp. NPDC058662; assembly: GCF_042716255.1. Taxonomy (NCBI): domain Bacteria; kingdom Bacillati; phylum Actinomycetota; class Actinomycetes; order Kitasatosporales; family Streptomycetaceae; genus Streptomyces; species Streptomyces sp. NPDC058662. Next base: position 7,494 of record NZ_JBHXRU010000165.1, read on the forward strand.
ACCTGACCGCCGAGGTGTTCGCGCGGACCCTGCAGGCGGTCCGCGGCGGGGCCGGGCCGGACCAGTCGGTACGCGCCTACCTGCTGACCACCGTGCGCAGGGTCGCCGCCGCGTGGGCCAGAACGGCCCGGCGCGAGCAGCTCGTCGAGGACTTCGCCGTCTTCGCGGAGCAAGCGGCCACGGAGGCGGAGGTCAGCGGGGCGCTGTCCGGCCTGTCCGGGGGCGACACGCTCGAACTCGGCGCGGACGTACGGGCGATGCACGAGGCGGAGCAGTCGCTGGCCATGCAGGCCTTCCGCAGCCTGCCCGAGCGGTGGCAGGCCGTGCTCTGGCACACCACCGTCGAGGAGTCCTCCCCGAGCGCCGTCGCCCCGCTGTTCGGGCTGAGCGCCAACGCGACCGCCGTGCTCGCCGGCCGGGCCCGGGAGGGGCTCAAGCAGGCGTACTTGCAGGCCCATGTCAGCTCGGCACTGCGCGAGGGCGGCGACTGCGCCCGGTACGCGGACCGGCTGGGCGCCTACGCGCGCGGCGGGCTGCGGATGCGGGCGGAGCGCGGGCTGCGCAAGCACCTGGAGGAGTGCGCGAAGTGCCGGCTGGCCGCCGGGGAGCTCAAGGACGTCAACGCGGGGATTCCCGCGCTGCTTCCGGTCGCGGTCATCGGCTGGTTCGCCGCCGGGTACGCGGCCAAGGCGGCCGGGGCGGTCGCCGGAGGGGCCGTCGCCGCGGGTGGCGCCGGGGCCGCGGCGGCCGCGTCCGGCGGGGCGGGGGCCGCCGGTGCGGCCGGGGCCGCGGGGTCGGGGGC
>NZ_JBHXRU010000166.1:0-8119 GCF_042716255.1 Streptomyces sp. NPDC058662
TGACCCCCCGCATTCGCCGCGCCGGCGCGCCCCCGCGTCGCGCCGGCGCGGTTTGTTTTGGTCTAGACCTTGACAGGTCCAGACCAGTTTCGCTTCAGTGGGACCCATGTGCCGCCCCCACGGCAACTACCCCCACCGAAGGAGCAGTTACGTGATACGCGCGCTTCACCGCCGTGCCCTGGCCCTGGCCGCCGCCGCGGCCGTCACCGTCGGCCTCGCCATCGCCCTTCCGTCCTCCCCCGCCTCCGCCGCGGCCCCCTGCGCCGGCGCCTGGGCCTCGTCCGCCGTGTACACGAACGGCATGAGCGCCTCGCACGGCGGCCGCAACTGGCAGGCCAAGTGGTGGACGCAGGGCGAGACGCCCGGCACCACCGGGCAGTGGGGCGTCTGGGCGGACCAGGGCGTCTGCGGTGGCGGCGGGGGCCAGGACCCGGATCCCGACCCCTCCGGCTTCGTGGTCTCCGAGGCCCAGTTCAACCAGATGTTCCCGAACCGGAACCCCTTCTACACGTACAACGGCCTGGTCGCGGCCCTGTCGGCCTACCCCGCGTTCGCCAACACCGGCGACGACACCGTGAAGCGCCGGGAGGCCGCCGCCTTCCTCGCGAACGTCTCGCACGAGACGGGCGGACTGGTCCACATCGTCGAGCAGAACAAGGCCAACTACCCGCACTACTGCGACTCCACGCAGCCGTACGGCTGTCCGGCCGGCCAGGCCGCGTACTACGGCCGCGGGCCGATCCAGCTGAGCTGGAACTTCAACTACAAGGCGGCGGGTGACGCCCTCGGCATCAACCTCCTGGCCAACCCCTACCTCGTGGAGCAGGACCCGGCGGTCGCCATGAAGACGGCCCTCTGGTACTGGAACAGCCAGAACGGTCCGGGCACCATGACCGCCCACGCCGCGATGGTGAACGGCGCGGGCTTCGGCGAGACGATCCGCTCCATCAACGGCGCGCTGGAGTGCAACGGCGGCAACCCCGCCCAGGTCCAGAGCCGGGTCGCGAAGTACCAGAGCTTCACGCAGCTGCTGGGCGTGACGCCGGGCAGCAACCTGACCTGCTGACCGGTCCCGTACGGCGTCGGCCGCCCCGCTCCCCGGAGCCGGGCGGCCGTCCCGCGTTCAGTGGGCGCGCAGCGCGGTCGCGAGCTGGGCCCGGGACCGGACGTCGAGCTTCTGGTAGATGCGCGTCAGCCGCGCCTCCACCGTCTTGACGCTGAGGAACAGCTTCGCCGCCGCCTCCTGGTTGCTGGCTCCCTGGCTGACGAGCAGGGCCAGCCGGGTCTCGGCCTCGGTCAGGGACGCCGCCGCCTCCGTACGGCTCCCCTCGGCCGGCGCCGGCTCGCGCGCCAGTTCCGTCCACGGGGTCGCCCCGGCCCGCTCGAACACCTCGGCCGCCGCCGTGAGCGCGGCCCGCGCGGGGGCGCGCCGGCGCCGGCGGCGCTCCACCCGGGCCAGGGCGAGCAGCGTCCGGCCGCGCTCCAGCGGCAGGCCCAGCCCGGCGAAGCGCGCGGCCGTGTCCTCCAGCAGCCGGACGGCCTCGTCGGCGTCGCCCCGGGCGGACAGGCACAGGCCCCGGGCCCGGTCCAGGGCGGCGACGACCCCGGTGCGGCCGAGGGACAGGGCGACGGTACGGACGCAGTCGATCAGCTCGGCGGCCTCGGCGGGCGCGTCCGCGGCGACCAGGGCTTCGGCGAGCTCGCCGTGCCAGCGCAGGATCGAGGGGTCCACCACCTGCTGGGCGGCCTCCAGTTCGGCGACCCGGTTCAGGGTGGCCACGGCCTTCGCCGCCTCCCCCGTGGCCAGTTCGACCAGGCCGAGCGCGTGCAGGTTGCGGGTGAGGAAGACCTGGTCGTGCTCCTCCCGCGAGGCCTGTATCCCGCGCCGGGCGTATCCGGCGGCGCGGGCGAAGCTGCCGCCCATCGCCTCTGCCGTCGAGGCGACGTACCAGGCGGGGCCGGGCGAGAGGCCCGCCTCGATCGTCAGCTCCAGGGCCCGCCGGGCATGGGCGGAGGCGGCGGCGCAGCGGCCGCCGCGCAGCTCCGCCTCGGTGAGGCTGCGCAGCACCTCGAAGACGTCCTCGGAGGAACCGGTCCGCTGCACGGCGGGGAGCAGTTCCATCAGCTGGCGGCGGGCGTCGGAGATCCGGTCGTCGAAGAGCGCGTGCCGGACGGCGAGGTACTGGGGCGCGTGGCGCATCCCCAGCGGCACCTCGGGGGCGGGCAGGGCGAGGGCCTCGGCGAGGATCTCCTCCGCGTCCGGGTCCCCGAGGATGCGGCCCATCCGGGCCCGTACGGTCAGGGCCATCGCCTCCGCGACCTGGTCGCCGCCGAGGGCGGCCAGGGCGCCGGCCTCGGCGGCGGCGTCGCGGGAGCGGACGGGGTCGCCGTCGCTCAGGTTGTTCTTCCAGGCGACCCGCAGGCGGACGGCGGCCATGAGGGAGGGGTCCCCGGCGGCGTCGTCCGTGGCGCAGGCGAAGGTCTCGTCGAGGGCGCCCAGCGCCTGCCCGGCGGCGTCGATGACGGCGAGCCGGGCGCGTACCCGGTCGGCCCGGGAGGCGTCGCGGGCCAGGACGGCGCGGGTGGCGCGGCGGGCCAGGTCGGCGCGGCCGGCCCAGCCGGCGTCCTCGGCGGCGCCGACGAGCCGGGCCAGTTCCTCGCCGGCGAGCCAGGACGGCGTACGGTCGGCCGCGAGCAGGCCGAGCTCCGCGGCCAGGGCCCGCTGGCCGCGGCGGCGACAGGCCGCGGCGGCCTCGGTGATCTCGGCGGCGAGCCACTGGTCGGGGGTGTCGACGGCCAGCGCGCGGTGGCGTACGGCTTGGACGGGGTCGTCGACGGCGGAGGCCAGCGCGGCGTGCGCGGCGGAGCGCTCGGGCCAGCCCGCGTCGGCGGCGAGGGCGGTGGGCAGGGCGCCGGCGGTGAACTCGACCGTGCCGTCCTCGGCGACGCGGATCAGGGCGGCCCGTTCGGCCACGGCCAGTTCCGCCTCGGCGTCGGGGCGGCCGGCCCGGCGCAGCAGCGCGGTCGTGGGGCGGGCCGCGAGCGCGGCGAGCAGCAGGGTGCGGCGGGCTTGCGCGGGTGCCTCGGCGAGCAGGCGGCGGGCCACCTCGCGGGCCTGCCCGCAGACGGGCAGGGTGTCGGCGTGGTGGGCGGAGCCGTCGCGGGACTCGGCGAGGGAGTGGCCGAGGGCGAGGGCGAGACGGGGGTTTCCGCCGCTCGCCTGGTGGATGCGTCCCGCGAGGCGGGCGGGCAGGCCCCGGCGGGAGAGGAGTTCGGCCACTTCGTCGGCGCCGAGCGGGGGAACCCGTATCGCGGGGGTGCCGGGACCGCAGAGCGGCTCTCCCACCGGGGTTCCGCCCTGGACGCACTCGGCGACCAGGACCCGGACGCGGGGCGGCGTGAGGCGGAGCGCGAAGCGGAGCAGGCCGGTGCTCTCCGCGTCGAGCCACTGGGCGTTGTCGATGACGAGCAGCAGAGGACGGCGGGCGGCGAGGGTGCGGAGCACCTCGACGACGGCCAGGCGCAGCGCGACGTGGTCGCGACCGGCGCCCGGGGCGTCGGCCTCGCGGCGGAGCAGGGCGATCGCGGTGCGCTGCGGACCGGAGAGCCGCTCCAGCGCGGCGGCGGGTACGGAGGCCAGCAGTGCGGCGGCGGATGCCTCGGGTATCCACTGGTCGGCGGCCTCGGGGGCGAGGCGCAGCACCGTCTCCTCGCGCGCCTCGGCGGCCGCGGTGACGGCGCGCACGACCTCGGTCTTGCCGGCGCCGGCCGGTCCGGTGAGCAGCGCCCGGCCGTGCGTGGTCAGCGCGCGGTCCACCGCTTTGATCAGTTCGCCCTGTCCGACGCTTGTGTCAGCGTGCCCCGTCGCCGCCACCACGCACAGCCACCAGCCTCTCGATCCCCAGCTCCTGTGCCTTTCCTGTGAGACGCGACAATACGAGGTCGGCTGCCCGGTGGACCCGGATTGTGACGCAGAAATCAGCCGGCGCGCGTGAAAGCCCGCCGGAACTGCCGGTACGGGGTGTACGGGCAGGTCCGGCGGGCTGTGCTGGTCCGTACTATCGCTCCGTCAGGCCTGGTCGGAGGACCGGACCGGTCGGGACCGCGCGGATCAGAAGCGGATCAGGGGCGGATCAGAAGGTGAGCTTCCAGGCGTCGATCTTGCCGGTGTCGCCGCCGGCGTTGTCGTTCACGCGGAGCTTCCAGGTGCCGTTCGCGACCTCGGTGGAGGCGTTGACCGTGTAGGTGGTGTTGATGTTGTCCGTGCTGCCGCCCGCGCGGTTGTGCAGGATGTAGACGGAGCCGTCGGGGGCGACCAGGTCGACCTTCAGGTCACCGATGTAGGTGTGCGCGATGGTCACGCCGACCTTGAGGGTGGCCGGGGCGTTGCCGGCGATCCCGGAGACCGTGATCGGGCTCTCCACCGTGCCGTTGTCAGCGATGGTGTAGTCCGTGAGGTTCTCCAGCGCCGGGGTGGTGGGGCCGGAGGTGACCGCGGTCACGGTGGCGGCCGCGTCGGCGAGGCCGGCGCCGCAGCCGCCGGTGCAGGTTCCGGCGAGCGGGCGGGCGTTCGTCTTGATCGCCGACTCGATCTGGCCCGGGGTCAGCGTGGGCTTGGCGGCGACCATGAGCGCGGCGAGGCCCGCGACGTGCGGGGCGGCCATGCTGGTGCCCTGGTACGGCTCGTAGTTCTCGGCGCCGGGGGTGGTGGCGCCGGTGTTCAGGGTGGACCAGATGCCGTTCTCGGGGGTGGTGATGGTTCCCGGCGTGTCGGTGGCGCGGCGGGTCTCACCGCCCGGGGCGGCGACGTCGATGATCGAACCGTAGTTGGAGTAGAAGGAGCGGTCGCCCGTGCGGTTGCTGGCGGCCACGTTGACCACGTTGTTGCAGCTGGCGGGCGAGAAGCCGGACGCGTCGGCGTTGCTGTTGCCGGCGGCGACCACGACGGTCGTGCCGCGGCCGACGGCGGCGTTGATGGCGTTCTGGTAGCTGGTGCCGCAGGCGCCCGAGCCGCCGAGGCTCATGTTGATGACCTTGGCGGGCGTGGTGTTGGCCGGGATGCCGGGGACGCTGCCGCCGGAGGCCCAGGTGATGGCGTCGACGATGTCCGAGGTGGCGCCGCCGCACTTGCCGAGGACGCGGACGGGCTGGATCTTCGCGCCGTACGCGATGCCCGCGATGCCCTTGGCGTTGCCCGTGGCCGCGGCGATGGTGCCCGCGACGTGGGTGCCGTGCCAGGACGAGTCGCTGGCCTTGGAGCCGACGCCGCACTCGCCGGCCGCGCTCCAGTCGCCCGCGTCGGCGGGGTTGCCGTCGCGGCCGTTGCCGTCACGGGCCGCGGTGGAGCTGGAGATGAAGTCGTAGCCCGCGACGACGTTCGCGGCGAGGTCCGAGTGCGCGACGTAGCCGGTGTCGATCACGGCGACGGTGACGCCGGAGCCGGTGGTCTTGTCCCAGGCCGCGGGGACGTTCATGCCGGCGGTGGGCTCGAAGAGGTCCCACTGGCGGGCGTACTCGGTGTCGTTCGGGGTGGCGGCCAGAGCGTAGGCACGCGAGTCGGGCTCGACGTAGGCGACGTCCGGGTCGGCACGGAACTGGGCCATCACGTCGGCCGCGGCGGCGGGGGCGACGGCCGAACCAAGGTTGACGAGCGCGGCTCCGGTGCCGAGGCGGCGGTCGAAGGTGGCCTTCTTGCCGACCTTCTTCCCCTTGGCGGCGGCGTCGTCGGCGGCCGCGGCGTTGGAGCTGGCCTCGCTGGCGGAGGCCTTGTATCCGACGATGAGGTTCTCGACCGGCGCGGCGGGCGCGGGAACCGCGGTGGCGGGGGCGGCGGGGTCCGCGGTGGCCAGTGCCACGGAGGTGGTGGCGGATCCGGCGAGCAGGGTGACGGACATCGCCACCACGGATATGAGCCTTCGTCTGGATGCGTGCACAGTGTTCCCTTTCGCGGGCCGTTCCGGGCGGGCCGGATCGGCCGGTCGGTGCAGTGTGGGAGGTGTACCGGCGGCTGCGGAGCCGGTGCGGGCTGGTCGAACCCGCGCCGGCCGCCGCCGCGCGCCTCGTTGCTCCGGCCGCGACGGCGGGGCAGGGCAACGGCGTTACCGGTGGCTCCTCCTGATCCGCGCGGCATCACGCCATGTGGGGTTGGCGCGTGGGCCATGCGGCCAGGAGATGATCGCCGGTGGGCAGACAGTAGGCAAATGCGGGGTGAACTCGATACGGGGAAAACCCTTGTCCGCCCCCTCTCGCTCCCCCCGTGGGCGTCGCGAAGGAGGCCGTCGGCCGCGCTACGGGGCCGGACGTCAGGCCGTGCGCGGCGGGACGAGCTTGCGGAAGTGGGTCCAGCTGGTCTCGTTCGGCTCGGACCACTTCTCCGGTGCGTGTGCGAACCGCGGCTGGTGGGCGGCGATGTACGCGCGGGTGCGCTCGGGGACCTCCGCGTAGGACGCCAGCTTCCTCCCGCGGCAGTGGAAGGCGAGCCCCCCGGGGCGGGCGCCCTGTTCCATCCAGGGGAGGTAGGGGGACATCCGGGTCCAGGACATCGTGGCGGGGACGCTCGGCTCGTCGGTGGTGAGCACGGTCGCGGGTGCGAAGAACTGGAAGAGTTCCAGGGCGCGGTAGGTGTCGTCCGCCGAGTGGGCCGGGTACTGCGCGACGGGCAGCGGGGAGGGGTAGGCCAGCGGGATCTCCAGGCTGAAGCAGATCTGCTCGCCCAGGTCCGTGACGGGGACCGGGTGGGGCCGAAGCTTCTGATTGGCCGGGTCGTTCCAGACGTGGACCACCGGGCGTCCCTGCCAGGTCTCGATGATCTCGCGGGTCACCGGGTCCAGGTAGAAGGCCGCTTCCCTGGTCAGCAGTTGGTGGCCGCCGCTCTCCTCGTCCGGCAGGAGGCGGGCCGCGTTGACGCCCTCGAAGCCGAAGAGGCGCCGGTAGGGCTCGCCCGGACCCCAGGAGTGGACGTCGCCGGACCACCAGAAGGTGACCTCGGCGCCGTCGAGTGAGGCACGGGTGCGGGCGAAGGCCCGGAGCAGCTCTGCGGGCGTCATGGCGGAGGTCAGCGCGGAGGTCATAGCCCGTACTGTGCTGGGCCGCGCCCCCGGCCGGCAACCGTCCGCGCGGCCGGTTCCGCGGCCGCGTGGCGCGATCACGACGGGTGGGCGGCGGACCCGAGGTGCTCGATCTCGCGGGCGGCGCGGGGTGAGCGGACGCCGCGGTTGAGATGCCGCGCGCGGCGCAGTTCGGCCGCCGCGTCCGCCTCGCGTCCGTCGCGGCGGTACAGCCGGGCCCGTTCGACGTGGGTGAGCGCGATCGCCCGCGTCTGCTGCTCGGGGCGGGTCGCCAGGGAGGCGTCCAGGGCCGCGTGGGCGGCGTCGCGCTCGCCCAGCAGATCAAGGACGACGGCGCGTTTGAAGTCGAGGGCGGAGGGAGGGTAGGTGTGGAAGGGGTCGGGGTCCACGAGGAGCCGGCCCCGCAGTCCGCCCGCGGCGTCGAGCCAGGCCAGAGCGGAGTCCCGGTGGCCCAGGGCCGCGTGGACGTGGGCGGCCTGGACGGCGACGTAGGCCCGGACCGATGCGGGTGCGCGCGGGGCCGCCTCCAGTGCCTGGCGTACGTAGGAGAGGGCGACGGCGTACTGGTGGTGGTCGAGGGCGTCCTGGCTGAGCATCCGCAGGGCGATGGCCCGGGTGGCGCTCTCGCCGGCCAGCTCGGCGAGGGAGGCGGCGCGGCCGAGGGTCCGGCGGGACGCGGCGAAGGCGCACTGGTCGGCGTAGCTTCGGGCGAGCAGCAGGACGGTGCGGGCGGCGTGGCTCAGCTCCGGCGCCGTCAGCTCTCCGACGGCGCACGTGGTGAGGACGGGGCGGAAGGTGCTCTGGAGGTAGGCGAGGAGGACGGGCGCCGTGGCGTCCCCGCCGAGGGCCTCGGCCTGTCCGGCGAAGAACACCTCGGCGGCCCGGCGCAGCGTGCCGTGCCCGAGGACGGACGGGACCTGCGCGGGCGCGTCGGAGGGTTCCGGGGCGGGGGGTGCGGGGGCCGGGGCGGGATCCTGCGCGTGGGGCGGCGCGGCGGGCGGCGCGGCGGCCGGCGCGTGAGGCGGCGCGGGGTGCGCCGCGAGGGGCGGCGC
>NZ_JBHXRU010000167.1:0-8066 GCF_042716255.1 Streptomyces sp. NPDC058662
GGAATGGATCAGCCCCACCACGCGGGCCCTGCAGCAGGGCTGACCGTACGTCAGGCCTCAGGGGCCCGGACCGGGAGGTCCCCGTCAGCCGCCGGCGGTCTTGGCCCCGGCGGCCAAGTCGTCGACCTCGCCCACGCCGACCACCGCGCCGGTGCCCTTCTTGGACTTGCGCAGCCGGCCCTCCAGCCAGGAGGCGAAGGAGGTGAGGGCGAAGTTGACCGCGATGTAGATCAGCGCGATCACGACGAGGGTGGCGATGGTGTTGCTGTAGTTCGCCGAGATCTGCCGGTTCATCGACAGCAGCTCGGCGAGGCCGAGCAGGGAGCCGCCGAGCGCGGTGTCCTTGAGGATCACCACGAGCTGGCTGACCAGGGCGGGGAGCATCGCCGTGACCGCCTGCGGGATCAGCACGTAGACCATGGTCTGGCCCTTGCGCATGCCGATCGCCTTGGCGGCGTCGGTCTGCCCGGACGGCAGGGACAGTACGCCGGCCCGGACGATCTCGGCGATGACCGCGGCGTTGTAGAGGACCAGGCCGGTGACCACCGCGTAGAGCGGGCGGATGTCGGAGGAGACGGTGGTGAACTGCGCGTACAGCGCGAAGCCGAAGATCATCAGCATCAGCACCGGGATGGCGCGGAAGAACTCGACGACGGCGCCGACCGGGACCCGTACCCACGCGTGGTCGGAGAGCCGGCCGATACCCAGGAGCGCGCCCAGGGGGATCGCGATCACCATGGCGATCACGCCGGCCTTGAGGGTCTCCAGCAGACCGGGGATCAGGAACGTGGTCCAGACCCGGGCGTCGGTGACGAAGGGGCTCCACTTGTCGGCGTCGAGCTGGTTCTTCTCGGCCATCAGGGACAGCACCCACCACAGGGCGAGCCCGAACAGCACGACGAAGATCCCGCTGTAGAGCCAGTTGCGCGCCTTGGCCTTGGGGCCCGGGGCGTCGTACAGCACGGAGGTCACCGCTTCACCGCCACTCGCTTGGCCACCCAGCCCAGCAGCAGGCCGGTCGGCAGGGTCAGCAGGACGAAGCCGAGGGCGAAGACCCCGAAGACGGCGAAGAGCGCGTCGGCCTCGTTCTCGACCATTTCCTTCATCAGCAGGGCCGCTTCGGCCACGCCGATGGTCGCCGCCACCGTGGTGTTCTTGGTGAGTGCGATCAGTACGTTGGTGAGCGGCGCCACGACCGCCCGGAAGGCCTGGGGGAGCACGATCAGGGTGAGCACCTGGAAGAAGCTCAGTCCCAGGGCGCGGGCCGCCTCGGCCTGGCCCACGGGCACCGTGTTGATGCCCGAGCGCAGGGCCTCGCAGACGAAGGTGCCGGTGTAGGCGACCAGTCCGAGGACCGCGAGCCGGAAACCGGCCTCCTTGGAGGTGTCGCCGCCCAGGTTGATGCTGAGGGTCTGGTACAGGCCCAGTGAGCAGGCGATGATCAGCACGGTCAGCGGCGTGTTGCGCACCAGGTTGACGTACGCGGTGCCGAAGCCCCGCAGCAGCGGGACCGGGCTGACCCGCATCCCGGCCAGGACGGTGCCCCAGACCAGGGATCCGACCGCCGAGTAGAGGGTGAGCTGAACCGTCACCCAGAAGGCTCCGAGCAGGTCGTACTGCCCGGAATCAAGAAAATCGAACACGATGCCCTGCGCTCTCCCCAGGATGGCCGGTGAGGCGCGCCGCCGCCCGCGAAGGGCGGGCGGCGACGCTCCTCACCGATGAATCAGCTGCCTTCGGTGATCTGCGGGGCAGGCTCGTTCTTGTAGTTGGCCGGGCCGAAGTTGGCCTGGACCGCCTTGTCCCAGGACCCGTCCGCGACCATCTTCTTGAGCGCGGCGTTGATCTTGGTCTGGAGCTCGGTGTCGCCCTTCTTGAGGCCGATGCCGTAGTTCTCGTTGCTCAGGCTCAGCCCGACCAGCTTGAACTTGCCCTTGTTCTTGTCCTGCGCGGCGTAGCCGGCCAGGATCGAGTTGTCCGTGGTCAGCGCGTCGACGGCCTTGTTCTCCAGGCCGGTGAGGCACTCGGAGTAGCCGCCCTGCTCCAGCAGGTCCGCCTCGGGGGCCAGCTTGGTCTTGACGTTCTGCGCCGAGGTGGAGCCCGTGACCGAGCAGAGCTTCTTCTTGTTCAGGTCCTCGGCCTTGGTGATGGACGTGTCGTCGGCGCGGACGAGCAGGTCCTGGTGCGCGAGGAAGTACGGGCCGGCGAAGTCGACCTTCTCCTTGCGCTTGTCGTTGATCGAGTAGCTCGCGACGACGAACTTGACGTCGCCGTTGGAGATCAGGTTCTCGCGCTCGGCGCTGATGGCCTGCTTCCACTCGATCTGGTCGGGCTGGAAGCCGAGCTCCTTGGCCACGTACGTCGCGACGTCGACGTCGAAGCCGGTGTACTTGCCGTCCGGGGTCTTCAGGCCCAGACCCGGCTGGTCGAACTTGATGCCGATGACGACCTTCTCCTTGCCGCCACCGCCCTCGGAACCCTTGTCGCTGCCGCCGCCACAGGCGGTCGCGGTCAGGGCAAGGGCGACGGCGACGGCCGCGGCCGCACCGGCCTTGGAGATCTTCATGGTGAACTTCCCTCGGATGAGACGGTGTTGGCTGACGAGTGACGACTGCGGCGGACACACCGCGGACAGGAACGGCTGCGGTGGTGATCCGCCACCGGATGCCTACCAGACGCGACCGTCAGTGGTGCAGGATCTTCGACAGGAAGTCCTTGGCGCGGTCACTGCGGGGGTTGCTGAAGAACTGCTCGGGCGTGGCCTCTTCGACGATCTTCCCGTCGGCCATGAAGACGACCCGGTTGGCCGCGGAGCGGGCGAAGCCCATCTCGTGCGTGACGACGACCATCGTCATGCCCTCACTGGCGAGCTGCTGCATGACCTCCAGCACCTCATTGATCATCTCCGGGTCGAGGGCCGAGGTCGGCTCGTCGAAGAGCATCACCTTGGGCTCCATGGCCAGCGCGCGGGCGATCGCCACACGCTGCTGCTGACCGCCGGAGAGCTGCGCCGGGTACTTGTCGGCCTGCGAGCCGACGCCCACCCGGTCCAGCAGGGCGAGCGCCTTCGCGTGGGCGGCGTCCTTGTCGGTCTTGCGGACCTTGAGCTGGCCCAGCATGACGTTCTGCAGCACCGTCTTGTGCGCGAAGAGGTTGAACGACTGGAAGACCATCCCGACGTCCGCGCGCAGCCGGGCCAGTTCCTTGCCCTCGGCCGGGAGCGGCTTCCCGTCGAGCGTGATGGTGCCCGAGTCGATGGTCTCCAGCCGGTTGATCGTCCGGCACAGCGTGGACTTGCCCGATCCCGAGGGACCGATCACGACGACGACCTCACCGCGGGCAATGCTCAGATCGATGTCCTGAAGCACGTGCAGCGCGCCGAAGTGCTTGTTGACGTTGCTCAGTACGACCAGGTCGTCCGCGGCGCCCGCCGCGTCCTGCACGTCCTTGGTCACTGATACTCCGCTCATCGGCTTAGTGCTCCGTCCTCCTCGGTTGGGAGGACAGTAGTGACGTGGCGCGCACATCGTCATCACATCTGAGGGAGAATTGAGCATAACGATCCGGCCTCTTCCGGATACGCTCCGTGCGCGGCACCGCCCCGCGGCCGCCGCGGTCGTACCGGGTGCGTAACGGAAGTCGCGTCCGACCGGAACCCCCTTGACGTGGGACTCCGTATCGGCGTGGATGCATGATGGCCCCGACCACGCGGGGTGGAACCGGGCGAAGGAGAGGGGGACGACATGAGACTGCTGCTCGTCGAGGACGACGACCACGTCGCCGCCGCCCTGTCCGCGATCCTCGCCCGGCACGGCTTCCGCGTCACCCACGCCCGCAGCGGGGAGGAGGCCCTGCAGGCCCTGCTGCCCGCCGACGCGCCGCCCTTCGGGGTCGTACTGCTCGACCTCGGCCTGCCCGACCAGGACGGCTACGAGGTCTGCGGCAAGATCCGCAAGCGCACCGCCACCCCCGTCATCATGGTGACCGCGCGGGCCGACGTGCGGTCCCGTATCCACGGCCTGAACATGGGCGCCGACGACTACGTCGTCAAGCCGTACGACACCGGTGAACTCCTCGCACGCATCCACGCCGTCGCCCGCCGCACCGGCGCCTCCGAGGAGGCCGCCGCCACGGGCACCGGCACCCCCGCCCTGGTCCGGCTCGGTCCGGTCAGCATCGAGTTGCCCACCCGCCGGGTCAGCGTGGACGGCGCCGATGTGCCGCTCACCCGCAAGGAGTTCGACCTGCTGGCCCTGCTGGCCCAGCGGCCCGGAGTGGTGTTCCGCCGCGAGCAGATCATCAGCGAGGTCTGGCGCACCAGCTGGGAGGGGACCGGGCGCACCCTGGAGGTCCACGTCGCCTCCCTGCGCTCCAAGCTGCGCATGCCCGCCCTCATCGAGACCGTCCGCGGGGTGGGCTACCGGCTCGTCACCCCGGCCGCCCCCTAGCGGCCCCCACCGTGCGCGCCCGCCTGCTCCCCCTGCTCGTCGTCCTCATGGCGGGCGTGCTGCTCGCCCTCGGCCTCCCGCTCGCCGTGAGCGTCGCCGCCGCGCAGCAGCAGCAGGTGGTCGTCGACCGCATCGACGACAGCGCCCGCTTCGCCGCCCTGGCGCAGTTCGTCGTCGACGCGGAGGGATCCGGGTCCAGCGGAGCCGACGAGCGCCGCGCGACCCTCCAGCACGAACTCGCCCGCTACCAGGAGCTGTACGGCATCCGCGTCGGCATCTTCCTCCGGGACGACAACGCGATGGCCCGCGCGCCCGGCTGGTGGGAGCTCCCCAAGTCCGACGAGGGCCGCGACGCCTTCGACGAGGCGCTCGCGGGGCGCCGCAGCCACAACCCGCCCCAGGTCTGGCCCTGGCAGACGCAGGGCAAACTGCTCGTCATCTCCCCGGTGGTCCTCGACGGGGACGTGGTCGCCGTCGTCGCCACCGAATCACCCACCGATCTGATGCGCGGCAGGATCCTGCAGGGGTGGCTGGTCATCGCGGGAGGCCTCGCCGCCGCCATGCTGCTCGCCTTCGGCGCCGCCCTGCGGCTCACCAGCTGGGTCCTCAAGCCCGTACGGACCCTGGACGCGGCGGCCCACGGCATCGCCACCGGACGGATGAACTCGCGCGTCGCGGCCGGCGGCGGACCGCCGGAACTCCAGCGCCTGGCCCGTTCGTTCAACGAGATGGCCGACAACGTCGAAGAGGTGCTGGAGCAGCAGCGGGCGTTCGTCGCGGACGCCTCCCACCAGCTGCGCAACCCGCTCGCGGCGCTGCTCCTGCGGATCGAGCTGCTCGCCCTCGAACTGCCCGAGGGGAACGAGGAGATCGCCTCCGTGCGGACGGAGGGAAAGCGCCTCGCCCAGGTCCTCGACGACCTGCTCGACCTGGCGCTCGCTGAGCACACCTCCGCCGAGATCAGCCTCACCGACATCGGGGACCTGGCCGCGGAGCGGATCGCCGCCTGGCGCCCGTACGCCGAGGAGAAGGGCGTACGGCTCACCGGGACCGGCCGGACGGCCGTCACCGGCTGGGCCGATCCCGTCGCCCTGTCCAGCGCGCTCGACGCCGTCATCGACAACGCCCTGAAGTTCACCCCCGCCGGCGAGGAGGTGGAGGTGTCCGTCGTCGCGGCCGGGAGGTCCGTCCAGGTGGTCGTTGCCGACCGGGGCCCCGGTCTCACCGAGGAGGAGCTCCTCCGCGTCGGCGACCGGTTCTGGCGCAGCGGCCGGCACCAGAACGTCAAGGGCTCCGGACTCGGCCTGTCGATCTCCCGGGCCCTGCTCGCCGCGGGCGGCGGATCCCTCTCGTACGGGACGAACCCGCCGCACGGGCTGCGGGTGACGGTCGCCGTACCGCGCACGGAACCCCACACCCGCTGACCGGAAGGGCCCGCACGGCGTCGGCCCGATCCGCCTCGCGGCGCCGGGAAGGGCCGGGAAGGTCGGGAAGGCGCCGGAGCGGGCCGCCCGCGACCGGTCACCAGGGCAGCGTGACGCGTGCCGGCGCCGACATCGCGTAGGTCTCGTCGACGGCGCGCACCTCGAAGACCACCGCCCGCTCCCTCCCGGCGCGCGGCAGCGCCGGGAAGTGCAGCGCGGTCCCGCAGGTGCCGCCCAGGAAGCGCCGGGCGCCGCCGGGGAGCACACGGGACACCTCGTAGTGCCGCGGGTGCCCGACCGGTCCCGCCGCGCGGCGCCACGACAGGCGGACCGCGACCGTGTCGCCGTCCCGGGCCGAGGCGTCCACCGCCGGCGCGGCGGGCGCCGCCGGGCGCGGCCGCGCCGGGGTGTCCCGTACGGTCAGCGCCCCGAGCCGCCAGGCCACCGGCCGCTTCCCGTGCGCGCGGACCCGTACCGCCAGCCCGTACGCGGTCGCGCCCGCCAGCGCGCCGAGCCCGACCCGGGCCGTGCGCCAGCCCGCCCGGGGCGCCGCGGTCCCGGCCGGGAACCAGATGTACGCGACGGGCTCGCCCGCCCGGGCCGGCTCGCGGGTCGCGACCCCGACCTCCACGGCGACGGCCGGTCCCGGACCGCAGCGGTGGACCAGCTCCAGGACGGCGGACCGGTCCAGCGGCAGCCGCGTGGAGTGCAGCCCCACGGCCGCGGGAGCGGTGAGGGCGCCCGCGACCAGCAGGCTGGACCCGCCGCGCCAGGCGTCGGCGAAGTCGAGGGTGACGGAGGGCCGGGCGCCGGCCGTGTCCACCACCCACCGCCTGCCCGGCAGCCGGTCCTGGAGGCCGAGGTGGTTCCAGGGCTCCGCCGAGGTGACGCGGCCGTCCTCGTACCAGCGTTCGCCGTGCCCGGTGTTGAACGAGCAGCCGAAGGGCAGCGCGGCGACGGTGGAGCGGTCGGCGACGGCGGTCGCCGGAGCCCGCCAGGTGTCCTCGGGCGCGGGGCGGGAGGGGTCGAGCGAGGCACCCGTCCAGAACCGGTCGTCAGCGCGGTGGAAAGCGCCGGGGGAGCGGTCGGCGAGGTGGTCGCGCGTCCACTCGGGCCGGTAGAGGCCGATGCTGACGACGTGGTCGCGGCCGCGCGGCACGATCGCCTCCCACGGCGTGGGGCTGTCCCAGCCGCGCGCTTGCACGTCCACGCCCGCCCACAGCCGGTGGCGGCCGCGTCCGAGCCGGTCCGCGAGGGCGCCGGAGGCGGCCAGCTTCTCCGGGGTCCAGCGGAAGTCCAGGAACACGGTGTCCGCCACGGGACCGGACCGGTCCTCGAAGAACTCCTGGTTGAGTTCGTTGAGCGCACCCTGCCAGCCGACCCGGCCGGTCGTGTTCATCGCGTCGTACCAGGTGATGCGCAGCCCGTACGGTGCGCCCGCGGCCCGCAGGGCGCGCAGGAACGCGCGCATCCGGCCCGCGAGCACGCTGTCCCCGCCGTCGGTCTCGGCGTTGACGAACCAGCCGTCGAAGCCGTACGCGGCCGCGACGCGCACCAGCTGCCCGGCGATCGGGAAGCGGCCGCGGGCGTCCTGCTGGACCAGGTCGCGCGTCCACCGCAGATCGCCGCCGTGCGCGACGGGCGGCAAAAACACGTTGCCGAGGACGCGGACCCCGTGGCGGTGGGCGGCGTCGACCACCGGCGCGTTCGGGGCCAGCACGATGCCCTCGCCGGCGGAGCCGCCCCAGAAGACCAGCTCGTCGAGGTACGCCCAGTGGCTGAGGGCGTAGTAGTCGGCGGTCGCCGACCCCTGGGACGGGTTCCCGGCCGTGGGCCCGAAGGAGACCAGGGCGGCGACGGCGGCCTGGCCGGACCGGGCGTCCGGGTGCGGCGGTACGGGGGTGAAGCGCCGCGCCAGCGGCACGGTCGCGGCGTTGTGCGCCAGATCGGGGTCGCTCCCGGGGCTCCACTCCTTCAGCGAGCGCCACACGATCCCGGGGCCGGGCACCCCCGGCGGCAGCGCGTCCGGGAACCAGTAGGAGGCGTACGGGGCCAGGTCGGCCGGGGCCGCCGCGGCCCCCGGGCGCGGGGCCCGGGCCGGCCCGGGCAGCGGGGGCGGGGGCCCCACCCCCACGGAGAGATGCACAAACAGCCCGAAGCCGGGGCAATAGACGGGTGGGAAGAGGTGGCGGAG
>NZ_JBHXRU010000168.1:0-7956 GCF_042716255.1 Streptomyces sp. NPDC058662
GACACGGGGCGGCGCGGACACGGGGCGGCGCGGACACGGGGCGGCGCGGAGGCGGGGCAGCGCGGACACGAGGCGGCGCGGACACGAGGCGGCGGGGCGGCGCGGCGGCGCGGGCCGGGTGGCAGCGCGGACGCGGGGCGGGGACGCCGCGGGGACACTCGGGCCGGGTGGTGGACGGCAGGGGGCCCGCAAGCGGGCGGTAGCGCGTTGGAAAGCGCCGCGGGTCGGCCGTGACGGGCCGGGGGGCAGAGCACCCGCGGATAGGCCGCGGGAGCACCGCGGCTTACGGGGTGGGGTGAAAAAGGGTGCTGCCCGTGCGACTCCCCAGTCGTACGGGCAGCACCCTTCACCTGCCGTCCGTCGCGCCCCCGTCCCCACGGGGTTCGACAGGCCGATGTCCCGGCCCGGACCGCTCTTCCGGGCCTGGGGCGCCGCTCAGCGCCCCAGCATCACACCCACGGACGACGCTTGTGCCGCCACCTGTTCGAAGCCTCCGAAGAGGAAGAGCAGGACGGCGGCCAGGGGGAGCACCATGGCCGCGGCCACCAGAGGGTGGCGCGTACCGGACTCATGGCTGTTGAACGCGAATGCCTTGCGTCCGTGCCGTGCGATGTCCGCCATGGCCCTCTCCCTGTCGTGTTGGCAGCGGCGGGCTTGTGACCTCGGGGGACGAGTGCTCCACCCGCCGCTTGTCCTCAACACTAGGCGCGCGGAGGGGCCGTGGCCTCATGCCTGTGGACCCATTGGCGGGCCTCCCGGAGGATGACGGGGCCCATCCCGTGTACTCCCCTGGGTGGAGATCGCTCCCCCGTTGTAGGGGTCTTCCCGGAAGGGGTGACCGCAGGGTGGTGACTTCGCTCACTTACGTCACTCTCCGCACACCCGGCGCCGCGCGGCGGACAGCGCGAAGATCCACTCGGCCGCGGTCGGCGCACGGCGGAGCCCACCCCCGGGCGCGGGGCCCGCCGGTGGGCCGTCCGGGAGCCAACACCCTTGGGCGAAAGGATGTTTGAGCCATCGGGACGCATCCCTGCCGACGGCCGGGCGGGAGGGCCGCGGGCCCCCCAAGTGTGCGGTGACGCACTGACAATCGAATCCCCCGGCGAGGGCGCGGCCTCTGAGCGCGCATGCCGGATGGTCCGTAAGCTGTGCCACGTCAACAGGACGACCGGTCAGCGGGGTGGACATGGCGATGATGCGGCTCCGGCGCGAGGACCCGCGTGTCGTCGGCTCGTTCAGGCTGCACCGTCGGCTGGGGGCCGGCGGGATGGGCGTGGTCTACCTGGGGTCGGACCGGCGCGGGCAGCGCGTCGCCCTCAAGGTCATCCGGCCGGATCTGGCCGAGGACCAGGAGTTCCGCTCGCGGTTCGCCCGCGAGGTCTCCGCGGCCCGGCGGATCCGGGGCGGTTGCACCGCGCGCCTGGTGGCGGCGGACCTGGACGCCGAGCGGCCGTGGTTCGCCACCCAGTACGTGCCCGGGCCGTCCCTCCACGACAAGGTGACCGAGGAGGGGCCCCTGACGGCGGCCCAGATCGCCGCCGTCGGTGCCGCCCTGTCCGAGGGCCTGGTCGCCGTGCACGAGGCGGGGGTCGTCCACCGGGACCTCAAGCCCTCGAACATCCTGCTCTCCCCCAAGGGCCCCCGGATCATCGACTTCGGCATCGCGTGGGCCACCGGGGCGAGCACGCTCACCCATGTGGGTACGGCCGTCGGCTCCCCCGGTTTCCTCGCGCCCGAACAGGTGCGCGGCGCCGCCGTCACGCCCGCCACCGACGTCTTCGCGCTGGGAGCCACCCTCGCGTACGCGGCGACGGCCGACTCGCCCTTCGGGCACGGCAGTTCCGAGGTCATGCTGTACCGCGTGGTGCACGAGGAGCCGCATCTGGCCGGGGTGCCGGACGCGCTGGCCCCGCTCGTCCAGGCGTGTCTGGCCAAGGACCCCGAGGACAGGCCCAGCACGCTCCAGCTGTCGATGCGCCTCAAGGAGATCGCGGCGCGTGAGGCGCAGGGCCTGTCGGACAGCCGTCCCCCCGTGCAGCGCACCCGCCCCGAGCGCCCGGCCGACCGGACCGCGCAGTACACCGACCGCTACCCCGACCAGCGCACGGAGCGTCGTACGGGAGGCACCCCCGTCCCCCGGTCGCAGGGCGGACCCGGCTCGCGGCCCTCGTCCTCGCGCCACACCGGCAACCCGGGCGGCCCGTCCTCCCGGCCCACCGCCGGCCGTACGGGGGGCCGCCCGGCGCCCCGGACCACGGGGGCGGGGCGCCGGCCCGCGCGGCCGGATCCGAGGATGATGCGGCAGCGGCTGATCGTGTTCGTGGTGGTGACACTGATCGTGGCGCTGGGTATCGCGGCAGCTCAGAAGCTGTAGCGGAGCGGACGGGCGGGGCCGGCCTCGGCCGCGCAGGCTCCGCGACCGGGTGGGCGGAACCACCGCCGGCCCGGCCAGGACCGGCGGGCGTCCGGGTGACCGGCCCGGCGGACGCCCGCCCGACCGGGCCTCCGGATCTACGGCTGGGCCGCGCGGCCCTGGGCCACCGCGTAGAAGGCGACCGCGGCCGCCGCGCCCACGTTCAGCGAGTCCACGCCGTGCGCCATGGGGATGCGTACCCAGTCGTCGGCGGCGACCAGGGCCTGCGTGGACAGGCCGTCGCCCTCCGCGCCCAGCATCAGGGCGACCCGGTCCAGGGACTGCGGGGCGGCCACGTCGATCGGCGAGGCCTTCTCGTGCGGGGTGAGGGCGAGCAGCTTGAACCCCGCCTCGCGCACCGAGTCCAGACCCCTGGGCCAGGCGTCCAGGCGGGCGTAGGGGACGGAGAAGACCGCGCCCATGGAGACCTTCACCGAGCGGCGGTAGAGCGGGTCCGCGCAGTCGGGGGACAGCAGCACCGCGTCCATGCCGAGGGCGGCGGCGCTGCGGAAGATGGCCCCGATGTTGGTGTGGTCGTTGACCGCTTCCATGATGACCACGCGCCGGGTGGTGGCGAGGAGTTCCTCGGCCGTGGGCAGCGGCTTGCGCTGCATGGAGGCGAGGGCGCCGCGGTGCACGTGGTAGCCGGTGACGCGTTCGGCGAGCTCCGGGCTGACGGCGTACACCGGGGCGGGGAGCTCGTCGATGACATCGCGCATGACGTCGACCCATTTGGCGGAGAGCAGCATCGAGCGCATCTCGTAACCGGCGTCCTTGGCCCGTCTGATGACCTTCTCGCCCTCGGCGATGAAGAGGCCTTCGGCGGGCTCGCGGCGCCGCCGGAGTTCGACGTCGGTCAGACCCGTGTAGTCGCGCAGGCGCGGGTCGTCGGGGTCCTCGATGGTGATGAGATCAGCCACAGGGTGATACTGCCTTGTCCTGGGTGCGGTGCCAACGGCCTGTCAGGCGCCGGCGGTGGGAGCGCTCGGGGTTCCGACGCGGACGACCTCGCCGATGACGATGACGGCCGGAGGGCGGACCCCCTGCGCGCGGACGGTCTCGGCGACCGTGGCGAGGGTGGCGTCGACGCGGCGCTGGGCGGCGGTGGTGCCCTCCTGGACGACCGCGACCGGGGTGTCCGCGGAGCGCCCGTGGCGGACGAGCGCCTCGGAGATCAGGCCGATCTTGTCGACGCCCATGAGGATGACCAGCGTGCCGGTGAGCCGGGCCAGGGCGGCCCAGTCGACGAGCGAGCGCGGGTCGTCGGGGCCGACGTGGCCGCTGACGACGGTGAACTCGTGAGCGACGCCCCGGTGGGTGACCGGGATGCCGACGGCGCCGGGCACCGAGATGGAGCTGGAGATGCCGGGCACGACCGTGCAGGGGATACCCGCCTCGGCGAGGGCCTGGAGCTCCTCCATGCCGCGGCCGAAGACGTACGGGTCCCCGCCCTTGAGCCGGACCACGGCCTTGCCGGCCTTGGCGTGCTCGATCAGGGCGTTGTTGATGGCCTCCTGCGCCATGAACCGGCCGTACGGGATCTTCGCGGCGTCGATGACCTCGACGTGCGGGGGGAGCTCGTCGAGCAGGTCGCGGGGACCTAGGCGGTCGGCGATGACCACGTCCGCCTCGGCGAGGAGGCGGCGGCCCCGCACGGTGATCAGGTCGGGGTCGCCGGGGCCGCCGCCGACGAGGGCGACGCCGGGGGTCGACCGGTGGCGGTGGCCGGGGGCGGTGAGGGTGCCGTCGCGCAGGCCCTCGACGACGGCGTCGCGGACGGCGGCCGAGCGGCGGGGGTCGTTGCCGGTCAGCACGGCGACGGTGACGCCCTCGACGCGGCCGGTGGCCGGGGTCCAGGCGCTGGCGGCGGAGGCGTCGTCGGCGCGCACGCACCAGACCCGCTCGCGCTCGGCCTCGGCGGAGGCGCGCTCGTTGGCCTCGCGGTTCTGGGTGGCGACGAGGGCGTACCAGGCGCCGGCGAGGTCGCCGTCCTCGTAGCGGCGGCGCTCCCAGCGGATCTCGCCGGTCTCGGCCATGGCGTCGACGGAGGGGGTGGCGGAGGGCGAGACGAGCAGGACGTCGGCGCCGGCCGCGATGAGCGCCGGCAGGCGGCGCTGGGCCACCTGGCCGCCGCCGATGACGACGACGCGGCGGCCCGCCAGGCGGAGTCCTACGGGGTAGGCGGGAGTGTCGGCCATGGCGGATGCGGCTCCTGGTGCGGCGGAGGGGGCCGCTGCGACGCTGGAGCGGCTGGTACGAGGGGTTTCCGGTGTCCGGATCAACGATACGACCCGCCGGGGCGGACGACCTGACCGGGTCGCCCGCCCGGCCCCGGCCCGGGGGGCGCGGCCGGGGCCCCGGGGGGTGCGGCTGCGGGGCTCCCGCCGGAGTCCCCGCGTGCGGCGGAACGGACCACGGCCTGCGGGCGCGGTACGCGGTGCGCGGCGTCGCGGACGGGGGGCGGGGTGCGGGGACGCGGTGCGCGGCGGTGCGGACCGGGGGCGGGGCGCGGGGCCGCGGTGCGCGGCGGTGCGGACGGGGGCGGGGTGCCGGTGGCGGCGGCGGACGTGGGCGGGGTGCGGGAAGCGGTGGCCGGGGCGCGTGGGGGATCGCGGAGTCGGCGGGTGGCGGCGGTGGCGGGGCCGGGCGGGAGGTGGCGGGGGCTTCGGGGTGGGGTGGGGACACTCCGGGACGTCTCCTCGGCTCGCGAACCCTGAGCCGGACCGGTCCGCTGGTCGGCGGTGGGTTCGCTCGGCCTGCGGGGACATCCCGGAGTGTCCCCACCCCACGCACCCCACGTCCGTACGCGGAGACACCCTGTCCGGAGGATGCGGGGCACTCCCCCAGCCCCGCCAGCGTTCGAGGCACTCACCCAGCCCCGCCGGCGTTCGAGGCACTCCCTTAGCCTCGCCGGCGTTGAGGCGCGGGGTCTGGGGCGGAGCCCCAGGGGCACCCGGCACGAGGAACCGCGCCCGTCCCGCCCCGCCTGCCCGGGCGCACCCTCGGGGGCGGGTGCCTCGCCTCCAGCCTCCGCCGGCGAGGCTGGAGGCGCGGGGGCTGGGGCGGAGCCCCACGGGCCGCCGGGGGGCCTTCGGAGGTCAGCGGGGGCTGTTCGGGGGGCGGGGCGGGGGTTACTTTTCTGTGACGCCCGCCGAGTCGAAGGTGGCTACCTCGTGCATCGCGCGGGCCGCGCTCTGGACCAGGGGGAGGGCCAGCAGCGCGCCCGTGCCCTCGCCGAGGCGCAGGTCCAGGTCGACCAGCGGGCGCAGGCCGAGCCGGTTCAGGGCCGCCACGTGGCCCGGTTCCGCGCTGCGGTGGCCCGCGATGCACGCCGACAGGGATTCCGGGGCGATGGCGCGCGCCACGAGGGCGGCCGCGCCGGCGCTGACGCCGTCCAGGATGACCGGCGTACGCAGGGACGCGCCGCCGAGCAGGAGCCCCACGATCGCCGCGTGCTCCAGGCCGCCGATGGCGGCGAGGACGCCGATCGGGTCCGCCGGGTCGGGCTGGTGGAGCTCCAGGGCGCGGCGTACGACCTCGACCTTGCGGGAGTGGGTCTCGTCGTTGATGCCCGTGCCCCGGCCGGTGACCTCCGCGGGGTCGACGCCCGTGAAGACCGAGATGAGGGCGGCGGACACGGTGGTGTTCGCGATGCCCATCTCGCCGGTGAGGAGGGCCTTGTTGCCGGCGGCGACGAGGTCGCGGGCCGTCTCGATGCCCACCTCGATCGCCGCGACCGCCTCCTCGCGGGTCATGGCCGGCTCGGTGGACAGGTCGGCCGTGCCGGGGCGGATCTTGCGCGGGAGCAGTCCGGGGGTCGCCGGCAGGTCGCCGGCGACGCCGACGTCGATGACGCACACCTCGGCGCCCACCTGGTTGGCGAAGGCGTTGCAGACCGCGCCGCCGCCCAGGAAGTTGGCCACCATCTGCGTGGTGACCTCCTGCGGCCACGGGGTGACGCCCTGGGCGTGCACGCCGTGGTCGCCGGCGAAGATGGCGACGGCGGCCGGCTCCGGGATCGGCGGCGGGCAGACCCGGGAGAGGCCCGACAGCTGTGCGGAGATGATTTCGAGCATGCCCAGGGCCCCGGCGGGCTTGGTCATGCGCTTCTGGCGCTCCCACGCCTCGCCGAGCGCCTTCGCGTCGAGCGGGCGGATGCTGGCGACCGTCTCCGAGAGGAGGTCGTGCGGCTCCTCGCCGGGCAGCGCGCGGCGGCCGTAGGTCTCCTCGTGGACCACCCAGGACAGGGGGCGGCGCTGGGACCAGCCGGCCTGCGCCAGTTCGGGCTCCTCGGGGAACTCGTCGACGTAGCCGACGCACAGGTACGCGACGACCTCCAGGTGCTCCGGCAGGCCGAGTTCGCGGACCATCTCGCGCTCGTCGAAGAAGCTGACCCAGCCGACGCCGAGGCCCTCGGCGCGGGCGGCGAGCCAGAGGTTCTCGACGGCGAGGGCCGAGGAGTACGGGGCCATCTGCGGCTGGGTGTGCCGGCCGAGGGTGTGGCGGCCGCCGCGGGTGGGGTCGGCGGTGACGACGATGTTCACCGGGGTGTCGAGGATGGCCTCGATCTTGAGTTCCTTGAACTGCTTCGCCCGGCCCTTGGGCAGCGACTTCGCGTACGCCTCGCGCTGGCGCTGGGCGAGCTCGTGCATCGTGCGGCGGGTCTCGGCCGAGCGGATGACGACGAAGTCCCAGGGCTGCGAGTGGCCGACGCTGGGCGCGGTGTGGGCCGCTTCCAGGACGCGCAGCAGCACCTCGTGCGGGATCGGGTCGGTACGGAAGCCCTTGCGGATGTCGCGGCGCTCGCGCATGACGCGCAGGACGGCCTCGCGCTCGGCGTCGGCATAGCCGGGGGCCGGCTCGCCCGCGGCGGCGGGCTCGGCGGGCTCCGGGGCGGCGGCGAGCGGCTCGGGCTGCCCGGTCTCCTGCGCCGCGGGCTGGGGCTCCGGGGCGGCCGGGGCGGGCTCCGCCGCGACGACGGGCCCGGGCTCGGGCTCGGGTACGACGGCTTCCGCGGCCGGCACCTCGACCGGGCCGGGGAGCGGCTCGGCGGGGGCCTCGGCCTCGACGGCCTGCGGTGCGGCCGGGACCTCGATCGCGGCGGGCTCCGGGGAGACGGGGGCGGCGGGCTCGATCTCGGTCTCGGTCTCGGACAGCGCCGCGGCGGGGACGGCCTCCGCCGGTACGGGCTCGGCGGCTACGAGCTCGGGGGCTGCGGCCTCCGCCGGTACGGCCTCGGCCGCTACGGCCTCGGCGGCTGCGGCCTCGGCCGCGATCGGCGCGGCGGGCTGCGGCTCCGGCTCCGGCGCGGCGGCCTCGGCGGGCATCTCGAAGACCGGGGCGATCGGCTCGGGCTGCGGCTCGGGCAGGGCGGCCTCGGCGGCCGGCATGGCGAAGACCGGCGCCTCGAAGGCCGGCTCCTCGAAGACCGGCGCCGGGTCGGCGGCCGGCTCGTCGGCAACCGCGGCCGGCGCTTCGGTCGGGGCGGTCTCGGCGGCGGGCGCCCGGTCGGGGGCCGGCAGGGCTTCGGCCTCCGCTGCGGG
>NZ_JBHXRU010000169.1:0-7888 GCF_042716255.1 Streptomyces sp. NPDC058662
GTCCGCGGCGGCCGCGCCGGAGCCGGCTCCCTCCCCGGGCGCGCCCCCGGGGAGGGAGCCGAGGGTGTCCAGGACCTCCTCGGGCGTGCCGATGCGCTCCAGGATGCGGCGTACGGCGGCCGGCGTCTCCGGTTCGTACTTGGCGCGCCGACGGTCGATCTCGTCCCGAAGCCCCGACACCAGCCGCATCCGGTCGCCCGAGGACAGCTGCCGCCGCTGCGCCAAGTCCCCGACCCGGCTCAGATATTCGTAGACCAGTTGGTCGCTCTCGATCCCCATGCCCCGCCTCCTCCCGTACCGCCTGCGGGAAAGGTAGCGCGTGCGCCCGTGGAGCGGCCGGGGGCGCAGCGGATACCGTTGACCGGATGGGAACCGGCCGACTGACCGGCCGACGCGACCAGGAGGCAACTGTGCCTGAGGCAAGCACTGCTGCGGGAGGCACCGCGAACGGCACCGCGGACGGCAACGCCGGCGGCTCCGCGGGAGGCGCCCCGCGCTCCCTCGCCGAGGCGCTGCGCACCCGTGACGACGCGGCGCTCGCCGCTCTGCTCCGGGCCCGCCCCGACCTGCTGAACCCGGTGCCGGGGGACGTGACGCAGCTGGCCACCCGGGCCGGGACCCGGGCGTCGGTGGTACGGGCGCTGGAACGCCTGGACCGGTTCGCGCTGCAGACCGCCGAGGCGCTGGCGGTGTCCCCCGACCCGTGCCCGTACGCGGTGCTCCAGTCGCTGCTCACCGGCCACCACGGCGAGGGCACCGAGGGCGACCCCGCGCGCGCCGCCCTCCCCCGGGCCCTGGGGACCCTGCGCGACCAGGCCCTGGTGTGGGGCGACGACGACCGGCTGCGGCTGGTGCGCACCGCGCGCGAACTGCTCGCGCCGTCCGCCCAGCGGCCCTCGCCGACCGGCCTCGGGCCGACCGTCGCCGAGGCCACGGCCGGGATGTCGCCGACCCGGATCCAGGAGATCGTGGCGGCGGCGGGGCTGCCCGCCACCCACGACCCGGTGTCCGCGGTGACCGCGCTGACCGGGCTGTTCACCGACCCCGAGCGGATGTCCGCCCTGCTGGACGAGGCCCCGGCGGAGGCCCACCAGGTGCTGGGGCGCCTCGTGTGGGGGCCGCCGTACGGGGAGGTGACGCCGAATCCGACCGCGCCGGTGCGCTGGCTGCGCGACCGGGGGCTGCTGCTGCCCGCGTCGGCGCGGACCGTCGTACTGCCCCGCGAGGTGGCGCTCCACCTGCGCGGGGGTCTGGCCCACCGGGACACCGCGCCGGTGGCTCCGAGGGTGCCTGCGCACCGCGAGCACCGTCCACAGCTTGTGGACGCGAACGCGGCCGGGCAGGCGCTGGCCGCGCTGTCCACCGTCGAGGAACTGGTGAAGTCCTGGGAGTACGCCGGTCCGGCGGTGCTGCGGGCGGGCGGGCTCTCGGTACGGGACCTCAAGCGGGCCGCTGCCGCCCTGGACACCACCGAGCCGTCGGCGGCGTTCTGGATCGAACTCGCCTACGCGGCCGGGCTGCTGGCCGGCGACGGGGAGGCGGACGAGCGGTACGCGCCCACGCCGGCCTTCGACGACTGGTGCGAACTGCCGCCCGCCCAGCGGTGGGCGGTCCTCGCGCGGGCCTGGCTGCCGGCCACCCGGACCGCCGGCCTGGTCGGCGAACAGGACTCCAAGGGCCGCACCCTGTCGGTGCTCGGCCCCGAACTCGACCGCTCCGCCGCCCCCGAGGTGCGCCGGCGGGTCCTGGACCTCCTCGCGGACCTGCCCGAGGGCGCGTCCGCCGACGCGCGGGACCTGCAGGCCCGGCTCGCGTGGGAGCGGCCGGTGCGCGGTACGGGCGACCTGCGCGCCCGCCTCGCTCAGTGGACGCTGACCGAGGCGGAGGTCCTCGGCGTGACCGGCCGGGGCGCCCTGTCCGGTCCGGGCCGGGCCCTGCTGGAACACCGCGACCCGGCGCCGCTGCTCGAACCGCTGCTCCCGGAGCCGGTGGACCACGTCCTGCTGCAGGCCGACCTGACGGCCGTGGCGCCGGGGCCGCTGCGCCGCCCGCTCGGGGACACCCTGGCGGTCCTCGCGGATGTGGAGTCCAAGGGCGGCGCGACGGTGTACCGCTTCACGCCCGGGTCGGTGCGCCGCGCCCTGGACGCCGGGCACACCGCCGTGGACCTGCACGCCTTCCTCGCGGAGCACAGCATCACGCCGGTCCCGCAGCCCCTGTCGTACCT
The DNA here is from genome assembly GCF_042716255.1 of Streptomyces sp. NPDC058662. Taxonomy (NCBI): domain Bacteria; kingdom Bacillati; phylum Actinomycetota; class Actinomycetes; order Kitasatosporales; family Streptomycetaceae; genus Streptomyces; species Streptomyces sp. NPDC058662. The sequence goes on from NZ_JBHXRU010000169.1 coordinate 2,228, forward strand.
GATCGACGACGTGGCCCGGCGGCACGGGCACCTACGCGTGGGGGCCGCGTCCTCGTACGTGCGCTGCGACGACGACTCCGTGCTCGGCGAGATCCTCGCCGACAAGCGCTCGGCGGGGCTGGCGCTGCGCCGCCTCGCGCCGACGGTGCTCGCCGCGCAGGCGGAACCGGCCGCCCTGCTCGACGGGTTGCGGGCGATGGGGTACGCGCCGGCCGCGGAGTCCCGTACCGGCGACGTCCTGGTGTCGCGGGCCGACGCGCACCGCACCCCGGCGCGCTCGGCGCCCGTACCGGTTCCGGACGGTCCGCCGGTGCCGGACCCGACGCTGCTGGGGGCGGCCGTGCGGGCGATCCGCGCGGGCGACCTGGCCGCGACGGCGGTGCGCAAGGACCCGGCGGCCCCCGCCGGGGAGGCCGCCCCGGCTCCGGGCGCACTGCCGCGCACGAGCGCGGCGGAGACCCTGGCGACGGTGCAGGCCGCGGCGCTGACCGGGTCGGCGGTGTGGATCGGCTACGTGAACGCCGAGGGCGCGGCGAGCCAGCGGGTCATCGCGCCGGTGCGGGTGGAGGGCGGCTTCGTCACCGGCTACGACCACACGGCCGACGAGGTACGGACGTACGCGCTGCACCGCGTCACGGGCGTCGCGGAACTGGCGGAGGACCAGGTCTGACGGCGGGCGGAGCGGCGGCGCGGAGCGGGCCGCGGGCGGCGGCGGGCGGGCCGTAAATCCGGTGGCCCGCGGCAGGGGCGCCCGGCACCCTGGGGGCATGTCCGACAGCAGGCCGCCCCAGCGCGGGATCCGCGCCGCCCACACCGACACCTCGGTCACCGTCTACCAGGCGTACGCCCCCCGGCTCGGCCTGCCGGCCGCCCGCGACGGCCGCTTCCCGGCCGCTTGGAAGCGGGAGCGCATGACGTGGGTCAAGCCGTCGTTCCTGTGGATGATGTACCGCTGCGGCTGGGCGACCAAGGCCGACCAGGAGACGGTGCTGGCGGTCGAGATCACCCGCGCGGGCTTCGACGACGCGCTGCGCCACGCCTGCCTGTCGCACTTCGAGCCCGGCACGCACCCCGACCGCGCGGCCTGGCAGCGGCAGCTGCGCGAGGCGCCGGCCCGCGTCCAGTGGGACCCGGAGCGGGACCTGCACCTGAACCCGCTGCCGCACCGCTCGCTCCAGCTGGGCCTGTCCGGCCGCGCCTCGCGCGCGTACGCCGACGAGTGGACGCTCTCCATCCGCGACGTGACCCCGCTGGCGCGGACGATCCACGGGCTGCTCCAGGGCGGCCGGCAGGACGCGGCGCGCGCCCTGCTCCCGGCGGAGACCCCGTACCCCTGCGGGCCGTTGCCGCACCTGGGCGCGTAGCCGATCCCCTGAGCGCCGGGCCGTCGCCGCCGGGGACGGGTCCGCGGGGACGCGTTGCGGAGGGGCCGTGCCGCTGGGCCGCGAGCCGCACGCCGACGCCCGACTCCGGGCGCACACCGCCCCGCCCCCGGCCGGATGCGGCAGACTGGAGGTTTGGCCGTCCGCGCCCGGACGGCCACCCCACGCGGAAAGGGACGTGCGTGAACGGGCCCCTCATCGTCCAGAGCGACAAAACCCTCCTCCTGGAGGTCGACCACGAGCTCGCCGGAGCCGCGCGGCGCGCCATCGCCCCCTTCGCCGAGCTGGAGCGGGCTCCCGAGCACATCCACACCTACCGGATCACCCCCCTCGGCCTGTGGAACGCCCGCGCCGCCGGGCACGACGCCGAGCAGGTCGTCGACGCCCTCGTCGAGTACTCCCGCTACCCCGTCCCGCACGCGCTGCTCGTCGACGTCGCCGAGACCATGGCGCGCTACGGCCGCCTCACCCTCTCCAAGCACCCCGTGCACGGTCTGGTCCTGACCAGCACCGACCGGCCGGTGCTGGAGGAGATCCTGCGCTCCAAGCGGATCGCCCCGCTCGTCGGGGCCCGCCTGGACCCCGACACCGTGGCCGTGCACCCCTCGGAGCGCGGGCAGATCAAGCAGACCCTGCTCAAGCTGGGCTGGCCGGCCGAGGACCTCGCGGGGTACGTCGACGGCGAGGCCCACCAGATCGACCTGGCGGAGGACGGCTGGGCCCTGCGCCCGTACCAGCAGCAGGCCGTCGAGGGCTTCTGGCACGGCGGCTCCGGGGTCGTCGTACTGCCCTGCGGCGCCGGCAAGACGCTGGTCGGCGCCGGCGCCATGGCGATGGCCAAGGCGACCACGCTGATCCTGGTCACGAACACCGTCTCGGCCCGCCAGTGGAAGCACGAGCTGGTCAAGCGGACCTCGCTGACGGAGGAGGAGATCGGCGAGTACTCCGGCACCCGCAAGGAGATCCGGCCCGTCACGATCGCCACGTACCAGGTCCTGACGACGAAGCGGAAGGGCGTCTACCCGCACCTGGAGCTCTTCGACTCCCGGGACTGGGGCCTGATCGTCTACGACGAGGTGCACCTGCTGCCCGCGCCGGTCTTCAAGTTCACCGCCGACCTCCAGGCGCGGCGCCGGCTCGGCCTGACCGCGACCCTGGTCCGGGAGGACGGGCGCGAGTCGGACGTCTTCTCCCTCATCGGCCCGAAGCGGTTCGACGCCCCGTGGAAGGAGATCGAGGCGCAGGGCTACATCGCGCCCGCCGACTGCGTCGAGGTCCGCGTCAACCTCACCGAGGCGGAGCGGTTGGCGTACGCGACCGCCGAGACGGAGGAGAAGTACCGCTTCTGCGCGACCACGGCGACGAAGCGGAAGGTCACCGAGGCCCTCGTCGCGAAGCACAAGGGCGAGCAGACCCTGGTCATCGGCCAGTACATCGACCAGCTCGACGAGCTGGGCGAGCACCTGGACGCGCCCGTCATCAAGGGCGAGACCTCCAACGCCCAGCGCGAGAAGCTCTTCAACGCCTTCCGTGAGGGCGAGATCAGCGTGTTGGTCGTGTCGAAGGTCGCGAACTTCTCGATCGACCTGCCGGAGGCCACGGTCGCCATCCAGGTGTCGGGCACCTTCGGCTCCCGCCAGGAGGAGGCGCAGCGCCTGGGCCGGGTCCTGCGGCCGAAGGCGGACGGCCACGAGGCGCGGTTCTACTCGGTCGTGGCGCGCGACACGATCGACCAGGACTTCGCGGCCCACCGCCAGCGCTTCCTGGCCGAACAGGGCTACGCCTACCGCATCATGGACGCGGACGAACTCCTGACCACCGACTGACCACCGAGCGCCCTCCGGCCGCGCCCCGGACCGGCCCCGGACCGCGCCCCCCCCCGGCTGACCCCCGGCCGGCCCCCGCGGGCCGGGGGTCAGCGGCGGGCCGCGCCCGCGTCCTCCGCCGTACGAGACCCGTACGGGCGTCCTCCCGCGGCCGCGATATCCGGTCGCGGCGTTCCGGTGCGGTGGCTAGAATCTCCGCTCTTGCCGCCTCCGGCCGCCCCATCGGGGAGCGCCGCCCGCCCGGGGCACCTCCCAGCGGTAGCCGGGGGCGGAGACCGGCGGGCTCCTGTTCCGCACCAGCAGCTGGAGGCAACGCCGTGCCCGCGCACGCCCCCGACCAACCCCTCGCCCGCGAACGCGCCCACCTCGCCGCCTCCCGTACGGCCCTGCGCGCCATGCGCGAGGACGTCGAAGCCCTCGACATCCGCGACGTCACCGCGAACTGGGTCAACGCGATCGTCCTCCAGACCCAGATCGACGACCGCATCAAGGCCCTCGCCGACCTCACCCACACCCCCCTCTTCTTCGGCCGCCTCGACTACCTCCACGCCCCGGGTGCGGACCTCGCCGAAGGCGCCGGCGGCGAGCAGTTCTACATCGGCCGCCGCCACGTCCACGACGCCCACGGCGACCCGATGGTCATCGACTGGCGCGCCCCGGTCTCCCAGCCCTTCTACCGCGCGTCCAAGGCCGACCCCCAGGACGTCGCGCTGCGCCGCCGCTTCGGCTACACCGGCGGCGAGCTGACGGCGTACGAGGACGAGCGGCTCTCCGACCCCACCGAGGTCCCGGCCGTCAGCAGGCTGCTCCAGCGCGAGATCGAGCGCCCGCGCGTCGGCCCGATGCGGGACATCGTCGCGACGATCCAGCCCGAGCAGGACGAAATCGTCCGCTCGGGCCTGACCGGTTCCGTGTGCGTGCAGGGCGGTCCCGGCACCGGGAAGACGGCGGTCGGCCTGCACCGGGTCGCGTACCTGCTGTACGCCCACCGCGACCGCCTCGCCCGTACGGGCACGCTCGTCATCGGGCCGAACCGCTCCTTCCTGCACTACATCGAGCAGGTCCTGCCCGCCCTCGGCGAGCTGGAGGTCAAACAGGCCACCGTCGACGACCTGGTCGCCCGCCCCGGCCTGGAGGTACGCGGCACGGACGCCGCCGAGACCGCCGTGGTCAAGGGCGACGCCCGGATGGCGGAGGTGCTGCGCCGCGCGCTCCGCGCGCACGTCACGGCGCCGGCCGAGGCCCTGATGGTGGTCCGGGGGTCGCGCCGCTGGCGCGTACCCGCCCACGAGCTCGCCGAGATGGTCGAGGAGCTCCAGAACCGCGACATCCGCTACGGCGCCGCCCGAGACGCGCTCCCCCAGCGCCTCGCGCACGCCGTCCTCGTACGGATGGAGCAGGCCGGCGAGGCGCCGGACGACCGGGTGCAGGACGCGGTCGCGCGCGACCCCGCCGTCAAGGCGGCCGTGAAGGCGGTCTGGCCGCCGGTCGAACCGGCGAAGCTGGTCCTGCGCCTGCTCTCCGACCCCGACTTCCTGGCCCTCCACGCGGCGGACGTCCTGACGGCCGACGAGCAGAAGCTGCTGCTGTGGCCCAAGCCGTTCCGGTCCGTGAGGTCGGCGAAGTGGTCGGCGGCGGACCTGGTCCTGATCGACGAGGCGGCGGACCTGGTGGAGCGGACGCCGTCGCTGGGCCACGTCGTCCTCGACGAGGCCCAGGACCTCTCCCCGATGCAGTACCGCGCCGTGGGACGGCGCTGCACGACCGGCTCGGCGACGGTCCTCGGCGACCTCGCCCAGGGCACGACGCCGTGGGCCACGCGGGGCTGGGAGGAGGCGCTGACCCACCTGGGCAAGCCGCAGGCGGTGGTGGAGGAGCTGACGGCGGGCTTCCGCGTACCGCGCGAGGTGATCGCGTACGCCTCCCGCCTGCTGCCGTCGATCGCGCCGGGCCTGGAGCCGGTCTCCTCGGTCCGCGAGACGCCGGGCTCGCTGCGGGTCTCGCGGACCTCCGACCTGGCGGCGGCGGTCGTCACCGCGTGCCGGGAGGCGTTGGAGCACGAGGGGTCCGTCGGCCTGATCGCGGCGGACGCCCGGATCCCCCTCCTGGCGGAGGCCCTGGCGGCGGCGGGGCTGCCGTACCTGTCGCCCGGGCAGGAGACGACGGCGCAGTCGCGGCTGACGCTGGTGCCGGCGTCCTTGGCGAAGGGTCTGGAGTACGACTACGTGGTCCTGGACGAACCGGCCGCCATCGTCTCCGGCGAGCCGGACGAGCGGACCGGCCTGCGGCGGCTGTACGTCTGCCTCACCCGGGCCGTATCGGGCCTCGCCGCCTTCCACACCGCCCCCCTGCCGGCCGCCCTGTCCTGACCCGGTCCCCGGCGGGGGGCGCCCCCCCCCCCCCGGGGGGGGCGCCCCCCCCCCCACACCCCCCCCCCCCCCCCCCGCCCCCCC
>NZ_JBHXRU010000170.1:0-7843 GCF_042716255.1 Streptomyces sp. NPDC058662
CCCGCGCGGCGCGGGAGCCCGCCCCGCCGTCCGGTCCTCCGCGCCGGCCCTGGGAGCGGCCCCCCGCCGAGGCGCCGACACCGGGCCCCCGGCCCGTGCTCGAACTGGCCGTCACCAAGCGGCTGCTGTGGGTGGGCGGCGCCGCCTACCCGCTCCACAACATCGCCCGTGTGTACACCTTCGTCCTCCATCCGCGCCGGGCGGAAGCCGTGTCCGCCTTCGTGCGACGGGCGGGCATCACCCTCATGGTGGCCCTCGGCTTCACCCTGCTGGGCGGTATCGGCGGCTTCCTCCAGCGGCAGGCGAGCGCGGACACGGTCCGGTTCGTCTGGGCGGTGGCCGTGATCGCCCTGCTCGCCTTCGCCGTGGAGATGACCGTCGTGGTGATCGCGCGACCGCACCACGTCATGGCCGTGGAGACGAACGGCGTGTCCACCGCGCTCGTCACGGGCCGCCCCGCGGAACTCGACCGGCTTGTCAGGCGGATCGCCCACGCCATCGAGAACCCGGACACCGAACTCCGGGTCCAGGTCGAGGCACTGACGATCAGCAACCCCAGGAACTACTACTTCGGCGATACCGTGAACATGTACGGCGGCAGCGGCAACACGGGGATGGCGAACGGATGACCGGCGACAGCTACAACTTCGGCAACGTCGTCAACATGCACGGCGGCCAGGGCAACACCGGCATGGTCAACCACCACACGGCGCCCGCCGCCCCGGCCGCCGATCCCGGTCTGGAGCGGGCGATCAGGGAACTGGTCGTGCTCATCGGGGAGCTGCACGCGCAGCTGCCGCCGCAGTCCGCGCAGTACCTCGACGAGTCCCTGCCGGCCATCACCGCCGACCCCGACGTGGCTCCCGAGGCGCGGCGCCGCGCCCTGGTGGCCGTCGCGGGTATCGCCGCCACGGTGGGCGCGATCGGCCAGCCCGTCCTGGACTCCGTGCGCGCCCTGCTCGAACTCCTCGGCGCCTGACGCCGGTCCCGCGGACGGGCGGGCCCGGCGCGGAGCGACGTCAGTCGAACCAGCGGTCGCGGGCCAGCTCCGCCGTCCGCGACGGGTCCTCCAGCAGGGCCGCCACCTCGAACCGGCGGGGCCACTGACCCGCCGCCCACGCCAGCCCGGCCGCCACCCCCTCCAGGGTGGAGGCGTGCAGGGTGCCGTCCGGGGTGCGGCGCCAGTCCAGCTCGACGCCCCCGGCGATCAGCTCCTCGTGCTCCACGTACGTGCGCGGGGCGGCCGGGCCCAGCAGGAGCAGCACCGACTCCGGCACCTCGTGCTCCGTACCGGGCGTGCTGACCTCCGCCGGGACCGTCTCCGAGAGGCGGCGGACCTGGAGCAGCTCCGCGAGCTCCGCCGCCCGGGACGGCGCGACGGGCAGCAGCGGCAGGCCCGCCGTCAGCGGCAGCAGGTCCGGGGCGTCCACGATGACCGCGTCCGCGGCGTCCACCACCAGCACCTCGCCGTCCACCACCGCGCGCAGCTCGTCGGGCAGGGTGACCTGCTCGGGATCCAGGTCCGCCAGCGCCCCGTAGAGCCCGTGCAGCCGGCCGGCCGTCACCTCGCGGTCCGGGTCGGCGAGCCGGCCCAGCAGCTCGGCCGCGCCGCCGGGCTCGTCCAGCAGGGCGGACACGCTGGTCCGTACGCCGAGTGCCCGCAGCACCTGCTCGTCCTCGAATCCGGTGGCGTCCGCCGAGGTGTAGAGGCCGGCCAGCAGCGGATCCCCGCCCGCCGCGCGCAGGCCCGCGGGGCGGCGCCCGTCGAGCACGGGGTGGTCGCGCAGCCACCACGCGGTGTACGGGCGCACGGACGTGGTGGTGCCGTCCGGCAGCAGGATCCGGACGGGCTGGGTCAGCGCGTCGCGCAGCGGCGGGCGCGCGAGCATCGCCAGGGCCTGCGGCCAGCAGTCGTCGTCGACCAGGTCCAGGTCGCGGACGGCGACGAGCTCGGTCGCCACCGGCGGTACGGGAAGCTCCGGCAGCTGGTCCAGTACGTCCTCGCACCAGACGTCCACCGCGTCCAGCAGGCCCGCGTCGTCCGGCTCGGCGAAGTCCCCCTCGCGGGGTTCCAGTTCGTCCGGGTCGAGCACCACGTCCGTGGCGCGGACCAGCTGGAACTCGGCCAGGACGCCGCAGGCGGTGAGCGGGCCGGCGCCCCAGCGCTCGGCCAGCTCGGCGTCCACGTACGGGATCTCGTCCTCCCGGATGACGGAGGCCAGCGCCGAACCCGGCAGCAGCAGTTCGCCGGCCGGGGTCGGTTCCCCGTCCTCGTCCGGAAGCGCCAGCGCGCCCAGCCACGGCTCGTCGCCGGGGGAGAGGTCGGCGTCGCGGACCAGGCCCAGGACCACGTCGGCGAGCTCCTCCGGGTCGAGGGCGTCCTCGTCCCAGATCTCGCCGGCGTCCAGGGAGGCCGCGACGGCCGCCCGCACCTGCGGGGTCGTCAGGACCGCGCGGGGGGTGGCCGGGAGCGCCCCGAGCTTCTCCAGCAGAGGGTGCGCGGCGTCCGGGTGGGCCACCTTCAGCCCGAGCCGGGCCAGGCTCACCGGCGTGTCCACGCCCGGGAGCAGCAGGTGCCGGGGGCCGATCGCGGTGCGGCCGTCGGCCAGCGGCACGGGCAGCCCGGACAGCCGGTCGGGGTCCACCCCGGCGAGGCTGTCGTAGAGCCGGTGCCACCAGTCGGGGGTCCGCTCGATGCCGGCGATCCGCTCGATGGCGTCGCCGAGCGGGAGCCGGCCCACGCCCAGGGTGCGCAGCTCGGCGCGGCGTTCCAGGCCGGCCGGGAGCAGCGTGGGCAGTACCTCGGCCAGTACCCGTACGGTGTCGGCGCCCGCGCCCTCCACGACCTCGGCCTCGAAGGGGCGCAGCGCGGCGCGCTCCTCCGGGTGCTCGGGCGGCGCGGCGGGCGCCAGGAACGCCGTGCGGGGAAGCCGCCGCAGGACGGCCGCGCGCAGGGCGCCGTCCAGCTCGCCCTTGCCGAGCGGGCCGGGGACCAGGTCCACGAGAGCGGTGCTCACCGGGTCCCAGGCGCCCAGGAGTTCGGCGTACGCGTCGGCCGCGCGCTCCACGAGGAAGTCGGTCAGCGGCCCGGGCGCGGGATGGCGGCGGGCCGTGTCCAGCGGCAGCGTCGCGATGAGGAGCGCGGGGATGCCCAGCGGCTCGTCGGTGGGGGTGGGGGCGTGCACCACGGGCGCGGTGGCGGGGCGGACCGGGGCGCCGTCGGTGTCGACGGGGACGGCCCAGGACACCGCCCAGGCGGGCCGCAGCCGCTCCTCGACGGGCCGGTCGGCGAGGAGGGCGCGCTCGATGGGGCCGCCGTGGCGGACGGTGCGCCAGCGGTTCGTACCCGTCTGCGAGTCCTCGATGACGGTGTACGGGCCCTCGTCCCGGCGCAGCAGTGTCCGGACGCCCCCCGCCGGGGTCTCCACGACGATCTCGCGCAGCCCGGGCAGGGTCAGCAGCAGCGCGTCGTCGATGCCGGCCAGCAGCCGCTCCGCGAGGTCCTCGGCGGCTGCGTCGCGCAGCGGCAGGACCACGACGGTGTCGTAGCCGTCGGGGGCGGTGCCCTCGGCGGGCAGCGGGAGGCGGAGCAGCGGGACGTGGCCGTCGCGGCGGCGCAGCTCGTCGCCGAGGCCGGGGCTGCCGACGGCGGCGCCCCGGGCCAGCTCGCGGGCCTCGGCCAGGGACCAGCGGACCCCGCCGTGCCGGCCCAGGACGGCCGGCTCGTCGGACACCGCGAGGACGGCCGCGAAGCCGACGCCGAAACGGCCGACGCTCGTGGCGGCACTGGCACTGGCACTGGCACCGGCACCGGCGCCGGCGGGACGGACGGTCGGGGCGGCGGCCGCGGCGGGCTCCCGCTTGGCGGAGGCCCGCAGGGTGCTCAGCGACTCCACGCCCGTCGCGTCCAGCGGGGCACCGGTGTTGGCGACGGCGAGCACGGCGCCGCCGGGACCGCCGTCACCCGCGTGCAGGGTGAGGCGCAGCCGGCCGGGCACCTCGGCCCGGGCGGCCGCGTCCGCCGCGTTCTGCGCCAGTTCGACGACGAGGCGGTCGCGGTACCCGCCGAGCGCGAGGTCCTCCTCGGCGTTGGCGTCCTCGCGGAACCGGGCCGGACCCGCGCCCCAGGCGTCGAGCACCCCGCGCCGCAGCCGGGCCGTGCCGAAGGGGTCCACGCCGTCCTGTGCCGCCGTCACTCGCACGCTCACGCCGCTGCCTCCAAGCTGTGCTGCCTACAAGATCGTCGGGGCCTCACCTGCCCCGAACCCGCTGACGGTACCGCGTACGGAGCCGTCCCCCGGCCGTGAGGTGGGTGAACACCACGCGCGGGGGAACGGCGGAGCCCCCGGTGACGGAAGGTCACCGGGGGCTCGGGGCTCGGGGCTCGGGTCGGAGCCGGCGCGGGCCGGCCCCGGAGCTAGAGCTTCTCGATCACGTAGTCGATGCAGGCGGTCAGCGCCTGCACGTCCGCCGGGTCGACCGCCGGGAACATCGCGACGCGCAGCTGGTTGCGGCCGAGCTTGCGGTACGGCTCGGTGTCCACGATGCCGTTGGCGCGCAGCACCTTGGCGACGGCCGCCGCGTCGATGTCGTCGGAGAAGTCGATCGTGCCGATGACGGCCGAGCGCTTGTCGGCGTCCACGACGAAGGGGGTCGCGTACTTCGACGCCTCCGCCCAGCCGTACAGGTTGCGCGCGCTGGCCGACGTACGGCCCGTCGCGAACTCCAGGCCGCCCTGGCCGTTGAGCCACTCCAGCTGCTCGTTCAGCAGGAAGAGGGTCGACAGCGCGGGGGTGTTGTACGTCTGGTTCTTCAGCGAGTTGTCGATCGCCGTCGGCAGGGAGAAGAACTCCGGGATGTGCCGGCCCGAGGCGTGCACGCGCTGCGCGCGCTCCAGGGCGGCCGGGGAGAACGCGGCCAGCCACAGGCCGCCGTCCGAGGCGAAGGACTTCTGCGGGGCGAAGTAGTAGACGTCGGTCTCGGTGATGTCCACCGGCAGACCGCCGGCGCCCGAGGTCGCGTCCACCAGGACGAGGGACCCGGCGTCGGCGCCCGCGACGTGCTTGAGCGGCGCGGCGACACCCGTCGAGGTCTCGTTGTGGGTGTACGCGTAGACGTCCACGCCCGCTTCGGCCCGCGGCTCGGGGTGCGTACCGGGCTCCGAGGAGATCACCGTCGGCGCGTCCAGCCACGGGGCGAGCTTGGCGGCCTTGGCGAACTTGGAGGAGAACTCGCCGAAGGTGAGGTGCTGGGACTTCTGCTCGATCAGTCCGTGGGTCGCGATGTCCCAGAAGGCGGTGGAGCCGCCGTTGCCCAGGATCACCTCGTAGCCCTCGGGCAGGGAGAAGAGGTCCCGGACACCCTGGCGCACCGAGCCGACCAGGTTCTTGACCGGGGCCTGGCGGTGCGAGGTTCCGAGCAGGGAGGTACCGGTGGCGGCGAGGGCGTCCAGCGCCTCGGTCCGCACCTTGGAGGGGCCCGCGCCGAAGCGTCCGTCGGCGGGCTTGATGTCAGCGGGAATCTGGATCTCAGCCACGAGCCGAGCGTATCCGGTCCAGGTCCGGGGGTTGGACCCCAGTCCACCGGGTGAGACGCGGGCGCGTGCGGCGGCCGGGTGGCAGGGTGGGCGGGTGACGTCTCCAGGGGAACGCGAGGGCGCGGGCGGCCGTGCGGCCGGACGCGGTACGGGAAGCGGTACGGGACGGGGGCGCGGTCCGGGCCCGGAACGGGAGCGGGCCCGCGGCACGGGGCGGGGTCCCGGGGCGGAGTTGGAGCGGGCCCTGCGGGCGGAGCTGCGCGGCGGGGTCGACTTCGGTGTCGCCGCCCGCGCCCTGGCCACCATGGACGCTTCCAACTACCGGCGTGTCCCGATGGGCGTGGTGACCCCGCGCGGCGCCGACGACGTGGCCGCCGCGCTGCGGCTGTGCGCCGAGGCCGGTGTCCCGGTCGTCCCGCGCGGCGGCGGAACCTCCATCGCGGGCCAGGCGACGGGGGTGGGTGTCGTGCTCGACCTCACCCGGCACATGAACGCCCTCGTGTCGGTGGACCCGGACGCGCGCACCGCTGTCGTCCAGCCCGGGCTGGTCCTCGACCGGCTCCGCGACGCCGTGCGGCCGTACGGGCTCACCTTCGGGCCCGACCCCTCGACGCACTCCCGCTGCACGCTCGGCGGGATGATCGGCAACAACGCGTGCGGCGCCCACTCGGTGGCCTGGGGGACCACGGCGGACAACGTGGCCGAACTGGCGGTGACGGCCTACGGGGGCACCGCGTACCGCCTGTCCACCGGCTGGGCGGGCGCTCCCGAGGGCCTGCGCGAGCTCGTCGCCGGGAACCTCGCGACGCTGCGGACCGGGATGGCGGCGCCGCTCTCGGCCGCGCGCTTCTCCCGGCGGATCTCGGGCTACGCCCTGGACGCCCTGCTGCCCGAGCGCGGCGCCGGCCTCGCGCGGGCCTTCTGCGGGAGCGAGGGCACGCTCGGAGTGGTGACCGAGGCCGTGGTGCGCCTGGTGGAGGCGCCGCGCGCGCCGGTGCTCGCGGTGCTCGGGTACCCGGACGAGAGCGCGGCGGCCGACGCGGCCGCCGGACTGCTGCCGTACGGACCGTTCACCGTGGAGGGGATGGCGCGGGACCTGGTCGCGGGGGTGACGGGGCTGCCGCGGGGCGGGGCCTGGCTGTTCGTGGAGATGCGGGACGAGGGCGGGGCGCGCTCCCTCGTGCGGGGCGCCGACGCGCTCGACGCGGTGGTGGTCACCGGTGCGGCGGAGCAGCGGGCCCTGTGGCGCGTGCGCGAGGACGCGGCGGGGACGGCGACGCGGATGCCCGACGGGTCGATGGCCTGGCCGGGGTGGGAGGACTGCGCGGTACCCCCGGCCCGGCTGGGGGCGTACCTGCGGGAGTTCCGGGCACTGCTGGCGGCGCACGGGCTGCGCGGGTCCCCGTACGGGCACTTCGGGGAGGGCTGCGTCCACGTACGGATCGACTTCGACCTGGTGTCGCCGTCCGGGGTGGCCCGCTTCCGCGCCTTCTCGGAGGAACTGGCCGACCTGGTGGTCTCCCACGGCGGATCGCTGTCGGGCGAGCACGGGGACGGGCAGGCGCGGGCGGAGCTGCTGCCGCGGATGTACGGGGCGGAGGTGGTCCGGCTCTTCGGCGCGTACAAGGACGTGTGGGACCCGGCGGGCGGGATGAACCCCGGGATCCTGGCCCGGCCGGCGCGGCTGGACGAGAACCTGCGCTTCGCCGTGCTGCCGGCCACCGCGTTCGCGGGGGAGGTCGCGAAGTGCGTCGGGGTCGCCAAGTGCCGGACGGAGGCGACGGGCGGGCCGGGGGTGATGTGCCCGTCGTACCGCGCCACGGGCGAGGAACGGCACTCCACGCGCGGCCGGGCGCGGCTGCTGCACGAGATGCTGGCCGGGGAGGTCGTCACCGACGGCTGGCGCTCGGCGGAGGTCGCGGAGGCGCTGGACCTGTGCCTGGGCTGCAAGGGGTGCCGCAGCGACTGCCCGGTGGGCGTGGACATGGCCGCGTACAAGGCGGAGTTCCTGCACCGGCACTGGGCGGGCCGGCTGCGCCCGCTCTCCCACTACACCCTGGGCGGCCTGCCCACCTGGCTCCGCCTGATCGCGGCCCTGCGCGCCACCCGCCCGGCGAACGCCCTGGCCCGTATCCTCCCCGTCCCGGGCCTCACCCGCACCCGCCCCCTACCCCCCCTCTCCCCCCACCCCTTCCCCCACTGGTGGCACCACCGCCCCGCCCCACCGCGCGCACCCCTCCCAGCCCCGCCGCCCGCCGCGGCGGACACCCCACCCCCACCACCCGGCCCGGCCGGGCCCGGCATTTC
>NZ_JBHXRU010000171.1:0-7614 GCF_042716255.1 Streptomyces sp. NPDC058662
GGCCGGGGCGGCGACCGTCGCCGGGGAGGCCGCCGTCCTCGGCGAGGAGCACGCCCGCGCCCACGCGCGGCTGCGGCAGGCGGCGCGGGGCGCGAAGGGCTACCCGCAGGCGTCCCGCACGGCCGGCCTCGCCTCGCTGCGGGATTCCCAGCACCGGGCCAACAGCCGGTTCCGCGCAGCGGAGGCGGGCCGCTTCGCGCAGTTCTTCCCGTCGCCGGACTTCGGTGTCCACGTGGCCCAGCTGCCGACGGGCAAGGTGCTGCTGTTCTCCTTCGAGCGGGTGGAGAACGACCCCACCAAGGAGACCGGTCCCACGAACACGGTCGGCCGCGCCAACGCGGGACGCGCCTTCCTCTGGGACCCGGCCCTCGGCACCGGGGCGGGCGCCTTCAAGAAGGTGCCGCCGCCGGTCGTGCTGATGCCCGACGGCACCTACGCGCCGCGTCCGGCTCCGTTCTTCTGCGCCGGGCACTCGTTCCTGCCCAACGGGATGGTCGCGGTCTTCGGCGGAAACGTCGGCGGGAAGGGCGGCAGCGGCGCCAAGCTGTCCTTCGTCTTCGACCCGTGGACCGAGACCTGGTACCGCAACCGCGACATGTCCGTCGGCCGCTGGTACCCCTCGGTCGTGACCGCCGCGGACGGCCGCCAGATCATCATGTCCGGGCAGTCGGAGCGCGGGACGGGCACTCCCACGCCGGTGGTGGAGCGGTTCCCCGCGCTGCGCACCCCCGTTCCCTGGCGCCCGTACGACATCCCGGTGGACGTCCCGTCGGAGCGGCTGCGCTCCGAGGCGCCGTTCCGCAACGACTACCCGCACCTCTTCTCGCTGCGGGACGGGATGATCTACGGCCTGGGCCGCGACGCCGACCAGCAGTGGCGGTTCGACCCGGTGAAGGATGTACGGACCGACCTGCCGCGGCGGCCCGCGGACTTCCGGGGCTACGGCTCGGCGGTCCCCCTGCCGGCCGGCTTCCGCGGCCCGGACTCCGTGCTGGTGCTCGGCGGTGACCCGCGCGACCGCAACACGTACCTGCTGAAGGACGGCCGCTGGGACGCCGCGGAGCCGAGGGCCTTCGGCCGCACCCAGGACGCCACCCTGATCCTGCCGGACGCCACCCTGCTCACCGTCAACGGCGCCCTGGACACGCGGGACTACGGGCACGGCCCCTTCAACCCGAAGGCCGACTTGAAGTACCGCCAGACCGAGCTGCGGGACGCGCGCGGCCAGTGGCGGCTCGGGCCCGTGCAGCGGCTGCCGCGCGGCTACCACTCCAACGCCCTGGTCATGCCGGACGGCCGGGTCATGGTCACCGGGGACGAGCTGCAGCAGATCGCCAACGACCCCGACATCCGGGACGCCATGGACGGCAGCATCGAGCTCTACGAGCCCGCCTACCTGCACCGCGGAAGCCGTCCGGCGCTCGACCGGGCACCGGCGCACGAACTCGGCTACGACACGGAGTTCCAGGTGACCAGCTCGACTCCGGGAGACGTCCGGCGCGCCGTACTGCTGGCGCCGACGACCGTCACCCACTCGGTCAACACCAGCCAGCGCCACCTGGAACTCAGGTCCACCGGCATCCGCGGCACCGCGGTCGGGCTGCGGACCCCGCCGGACGCGGCCGCCGCCCCGCCCGGGTACTACATGCTCTTCCTGCTCGACGCCGAGAACGTGCCCAGCACGGCGGAGTGGGTGAAACTGGGCGTCCGCTGACACTCAGCGGCGCGCCTCCCCGGCTCCTCGGCCGCCGGGGCCCACCGGGGTGAACCGGACCACGGCCGCGCACCCGTCGGTACGGACGGTCCTCTCGTACGGGCCGTCCGCCAGCAGCGCGTCGTACGGGTCCAGCCCGACGTCTGGCGCCCCGCCCGCTCCTTCGAGTACGGCCGGCCCGCGCAGTGCGACCACGAGCAGCGTCTCGCCGGGCGGGACAGCGAGTCCGAGGGCGCCCCGGACGACGGCGGTCCGCGCCCGGACGCTCCCCCGGCGGAACATCACGTTGAAGTTCACGACAGGGCCGTCCAGGAGCCGGCATCCGGTCGGCGCGTCGCCGGCAAAGTCCTGCGGGGCGTAGCGCTCGTCGACGAGGTGGCGGGCGCCCGCCACCGTGAGGTCCATGCCGGCCCCCTCGGCGAGGGTGAGCGTGCGGTCCACGTCGGGGAACGCGGAGAACGGGCCGTCGGCGCGGACGTCGGCGAGGCTCACCCGCCAGGCGAAGTCCCCCGTACCGGCCCCTTCGGGCCTGACCGCGATCTCCCGTGTGACGCCGGCGCCGTTCTTCCAGAGGGTGTCGGTTCGGTCGGCCGCGCGCAGGACACGGATGGCGCCGGGACGCGTCATGGGCGGCGGGCGTCCTTCTCCATGGTCGGGCGCAGGCGTTCCAGCAGGGCGTAGAGGGTCGCGCTCTCGGCCTCGTCGAGCGTGTCGAGCGCTCCGTGGGTCGCCTGCATCTCCTCGCGGACGCGGCGGATCACCTCGCGCCCGGCGTCCGTGGCGACGACGTTCTTGACCCGGCGGTCGGCGGGGTCGGGCTCGCGGCGGACCAGATCGCGGGCTTCGAGCCGGTCGACGATGCCGGTGACGTTCGACGCGTCGCAGACCAGCAGGACGGCGAGCGCGCGCATCGGCATCGGGCCGTCGAGCTGTGCGAGGACCTTCGCCTGGGTCGAGGTGAGGCCGTGGCGGGAGGCCGCCGACGCGAAATCGCGCCATTGGGCGGTGCCGATGGCGGCCAGCAGTTCCAGCAGCTGGAGCTTGGCCGGGGCGGCCGGGGCGGTGTCGCTCATACCGGAAGCCTACGCCCGATGCTTCATATTATCAATTGTTTACTTGACTACCTTAACTATCGGCCTCTACGGTCGGCGGGTTAGTTGATGACATCAAACATCTGCGTCTGAAGCACTGAGAAGGTCCCTCCCATGAGCACCCCCTCCGCCGCCCCGGCCGCCCCCGGGCACCGGAACGAGACGGTCGTCATCCTGGCCCTGAGCCTCGCCGCGATGGTCGTGTCGATGATGCAGACCCTCCCCGTCCCGATCCTCGGCCTGATCCGCGACGATCTCGGCGTCTCCACCGCGAGCGCGAGCTGGGTGACCACCGCCACGCTGCTGTCGGCGGCGGTCTTCACCCCGCTCCTCGGCCGGTTCGGGGACCAGCACGGCAAGAAGCGGACCCTGGTGGCCGTGCTCGGCGTCATGGTCGCGGGCTCGGTCGTCGCCGCGCTGGCCTCCTCACTGCCCCTGCTGATCCTGGGCCGGGTGCTCCAGGGCGCCGCCACCGCGATCTTCCCGCTGGCCCTCTCGGTGCTGCGCGAGGAGGTCCGTCCGCAGAAGCTGCCGGGCGCGATGGCCCTGGTCAGCGGCACGCTGGCGTTCGGCAGCGGTCTCGCCCTCGTGGCCACCGGGCTGCTCACCTCCGGGACCGGCGCCGACTACCGCGACGCCTTCTGGATGGCGACCGGTTTCGCGGTCCTCGCCCTGCTCGCGGTCCTCGCCCTGGTCCCGGCGACGCGGCACCGGACCGGCGGCCGGACGGACTTCCTCGGCGCGCTGACCCTCGGCCTCACGCTCCTGCTCCTGCTGTTGCCGATCTCGCAGGGCCACGCCTGGGGTTGGGGCTCCGCGCGGACCCTCGGCAGCTTCGCCGGCGCCGCGGTCATGGCCGCCGTCTGGGTGCGGACCGAGCTCACGGTCCGCGACCCGCTCGTCGACATGCGGATGTTCGTCCACCGACCGGTCCTGATGGCCAACCTGGCCGGCCTCCTCGTCGGCTTCGGCATGTTCGCCAACTTCCTGGGCGTCTCCTACCTCGTCCAGATGCCCCACGCGCTCACGGGCTACGGCTTCGACGCGTCGATCCTGCGCGCGTCGGTTCAGTTCCTGCTGCCCGGCGCCGTCGTCTCGCTGCTCGCCTCCCCGGTGGGCGGCCGGCTGGTGCGCCGGCGGGGGCCGCGCGCGGCGCTCGGACTGGCCGCCGCGCTCGGAGCCGTGGGATTCGGCTGGCTCGCGCTGGACCACCAGCACAGCGCCTCCGTGATCGGCGCCGGACTGGTCGTCGGGGCGGCCGTCAGCTTCGGCTACGCGGCGATGCCCGCCGTCATCATGTCCAGCGTCCCGCACCACCAGAGCGGTATCGCCAACGGGATCAACTCGATCTCCCGCTCGACCGGCAGTGCGATCGGCAGCGCTGTCGTCACCACCATCCTGGCCTCCCGCACCGTCGAGCACCTGCCCGCGGGCGTCCCCGCGCTGCCCGCCGAGTCCGGGTTCACACTCACCTTCGCGATCGGGGCCGCCGCCTTCGCCCTGGTCGCGGTCATCAGCCGGTTCGGGCTGCGGGCCCCGCGCCCCGACGCGGGAGCCGCCCGTACGGCCCCCGCCCCCGCGGCGGTCGCGGCCACGGGCGCCGAGACCGCCGGTACGGTCGCGGCAGCCGCCGGAGCGCAGGTGCGCTGACACCACCGCTCCTTGCGGCCCGCGCGTGCGTGTCGTTCACGCCGGTCGGGGCGGGGAGCCTTGCATGGTGGTGGCATGAAGGCTACGGACGTCATCGCCGACGGGTTCGGCCGCATCCACGAGATCGTGCACGAGGCGGTCGAGGGCCTCGCACCGGAGCTGCTGGACACGCGCGTCGACCCCGGGGCGAACTCGATCACCTGGCTCGTCTGGCACCTGGCCCGGGTCCAGGACGACCATGTGGCGGACGCGGCCGAGCTGGACCAGGTCTGGCAGGCCCAGGGCTGGGCGGACCGGTTCGCGCTGCCCCTGCCCGCCGGGTCGACGGGCTACGGCCACACCGCGCGCCAGGCCGGTACGGTCCGGGTGGACTCGGGCGAGCTCCTGCTCGGGTACTTCGACGCCGTCCACGAGCAGACCCTGCGGTTCGTGCGCGGCCTCGCCGCCGCCGATCTGGAACGCGTGGTCGACGAAGGCTGGGACCCCCCGGTCACCCTGGGAGCGCGCCTGGTGAGCGTGCTGTCCGACGACCTGCAGCACGCCGGCCAAGCGGCCTTCGTACGGGGCCTGCTGGAGCGCGCCTGACCGTACGGGCGGTGGCGGACGCGGACGGCCGGGAGCGCCGGAGGGCCCCGCCGGATGCGGCGGGGCCCTCCGGCGTCGTGCCTACGCCCCGCTCGCGTCGAGCATGTCCTCGCGCTCGACGATCTTCACGCGCGCGCGGCCCTGGGGCTCGCCCAGCGCCTTCTCGGCGGCGTCCAGCTTGTACCAGCCCTCCCACGTCGTGTAGCGGACGGACCGCTCGGCGAGGAAGGACTCGACGGCCTCGGGCGCGGGCGCGGCCGGCTCGGCCAGGCGGCCCTCCGCGTGGTCGGCCAGCAGGTTGGCCACGGTCTCGTTCGCGTCGCCCTTGGTGTGGCCGATGAGGCCGACCGGGCCGCGCCGGATCCACCCCGTGACGTACGTCGACGGCAGGTGGCCGCCGGCCTCGATCACGCGGCCCCCCTCGTCCGGGACCGTGCCGGACTCGACGTCCCAGGGCAGCTTGGGCAGCTCGTCGGAGAGGTAGCCCACGGCCCGGTAGACGGACTGGACGTCCCAGTCGGTGAACCGGCCGGTGCCCTTGACGTTGCCGGTGCCGTCGAGCTCGGTGCGCTCGGTGCGCAGACCGACGACCTTGCCGTCCTCGCCGAGCACCTCGGTGGGCGACTCGAAGAAGTGCAGGAACAGCTTGTGCGGCCGGTCCCCGATGTCCCGGATCGCCCAGTTCTCCAGGGTCTTGGCCACCATGTCCGCCTGCTTGTTGGCGCGCCGGGTGGCGATCGAGCCCTCGTCGTAGTCGATGTCCTCGGGGTTGACGATGACCTCGATGGTGGGCGAGTGGTCCAGCTCGCGGAGCTCCATGGGGCTGAACTTGGCCTGGGCCGGTCCCCGGCGGCCGAAGACGTGCACCTCCAGCGCCTTGTTGGCCTTCAGGCCGTCGTAGACGTTCGCCGGGATCTCGGTCGGCAGCAGCTCGTCGGCCGTCTTGGCGAGGATGCGCGCGACGTCGAGGGCGACGTTGCCGACGCCGAGCACGGCGACCTTCTCCGCCTCCAGGGGCCAGGTGCGCGGGACGTCCGGGTGGCCGTCGTACCAGGAGACGAAGTCCGCGGCGCCGTAGGAGCCGTCCAGGTCGACGCCGGGGATGGTCAGCGAGCGGTCCGCGGTGGCCCCGGTGGAGAAGATCACGGCGTCGTAGAACGAGTGCAGCTCGTCGAGGCCTATGTCGTTCGGGTAGTCGACGTTGCCGAAGAGGCGGACCTGCGGCTTGTCGAGCACCTGGTGCAGCGCGGTGATGATGCCCTTGATCCGGGGGTGGTCGGGAGCGACGCCGTACCGGATCAGGCCGAAGGGGGCGGGCATCCGCTCGAAGAGGTCGATGGACACCCCGGGCTCCACGGCGGCCTCGGACTTCAGGAGCGCGTCGGCAGCGTAGATCCCGGCGGGGCCGGCACCGACGATTGCTACCCGCAGGGGGCGAGGCATGGCAGGGTTCCCTTCGACAGCAAGCTGGATCAAGGAGAACCCTAAACTAAGGCAATCCTAACCCGGCACCCGGTCTCGTCTTATGACCCCATAACCAAAACTTATGACCTTCCCAAGGCTTCCTTGGGGATCGTGGCGGGCCGCCTCCCGATCCGGTCGCCCCGGCCGCTGCCCACCGCGGCCGCGGCCCCGGGCTCCGGTGCCGCCCCTGGCGAACTCGCTGGTCAGCGGACACGCCAGCTGACAGACTGAAACGGCTTGATCCACCCCAGGAGGACAAATGACAGACGAAGCAGACACCCCGCAGGACGAATCCCCGGCCGACGCCGCCAAGCGCAAGTTCCGCGAGGCGCTGGAGCGCAACGCCGCGAACGCCCAGTCGCAGGAGGCGCACCAGAGCCGGGCCAAGGTGCAGGGATCCAGCAGCGGCCCCGGCGGCAAGAACAAGAAGGTCCGCCGCAAGACCGGCTGACCTCGCGGAGGAGGGGCCGGTCTCGCCGCCTCGGCGGCGGGACAGCCCCCTGTGCGTCGCGTCCTTCGTTGGGCCACCCGGGTGAGTGGGGATAACCCCGGGCTCTCGCATCAGTTGATCAGCTCGTCCCGCCGGGGGCAGCTCTCTCTTGCGACAGTCCGACAGAAGGATTCCCCATCATGCTCAAGAAGTTCATGGCCACCGCAGCGGTCACCGCCTCCGTGCTCGGCGCGGGCGCCGCGGCAGCCGCCCCGGCGATGGCGATCGGCAACGACAACGGCGTCAACACCGTCAACGGCAACGGCTCCGCCCAGGTCTACGGCAACCAGGAGACCCGCGGGGCGATGAGCCCGCAGCTGAGCGCGGTCCAGGGCTCTCTCAACAAGCTCTGCATCGGCCTGCCGGCCAAGGTCAACGCCCAGTCGCTGGTCGCGATCATCGCGAACATCGGTGTCCAGGACGTCAACGTCCTCGCCAACCCGCAGAACCAGCAGTGCGCCGAGAACTCCACCCAGGCCAAGGGTGACGACTCCGCCTCGCACATCCTGGAGAACATCCCGGTCCTCTCGGGGAACCTCTCCAGCGGTAGCTGACCCTCCGCCTTCTCCGCGGCGGCGCGGCACCGCGTGGGGCCCGCGGGGGGGGTTTTTGTGTTTAAC
>NZ_JBHXRU010000172.1:0-7553 GCF_042716255.1 Streptomyces sp. NPDC058662
TTTATCAACCATACCTCGAAATCTTTTTTTTTTTTGGGTTTGGGGGGTGGTTTTTTTTTTTTATGCGCCGGGGGGGGGGGGGGGGGGGGGGGGTAGCGCCCCCCCCCCCCCCGGCGTTCGCGCGTCGCCGCGCCCGGCGGGGCCCCTCCCGGGGACCCCTGGGTCAGCCGCGGCCCCGTAGCGGCAGCGGCAGCCGCGTCCGCAGCCGCGCCGCGGCGAGCCGGGCGGGGGCCGTCCGGGCCGAGGCCGCCGCCGACAGGGCGGCCCAGCGGGCCGACACCGCCCAGGAGACGCGTACCGCCGAGCGCGGCAGCAGCAGGGCGCGCAGCCGCGCGACGCGGCCCAGCCCCGCCAGCAGGCCCGCGCGGGCCAGCAGCACGTCGTCGGCCAGTTCCGGGTACGCACTCCCGGCGCCGGGCGGCGCGTACAGGTCCCGCTCCACCGCGCTCGCGACCCGGTGCACGGCCGCCGCGGCGTCCGGCTCCAGCCGGCCCAGGACCACGACCCGACCGGCCGCCCGGCGCGGCGACAGGGCCTCGTCGGGCGGCACTCCCGCGTCCCACGCGGTGTCGCCCAGCTCCCGCCACGCCTCCGGCACCCGGCGGGCCGCCAGGCGGCGGGCCCGGAGCCGGCCGCGCCACAGCATCGGCAGCAGCGGGATCCCGAGCACCGCCGACACGGCCGCGGCCCAGCCGAGGACGGTCGTCGCCGACGGCCCGCCGTCGCCGCCCGAAGCGTTCTCCTTCAGTACCGGGCCGCCGCACTCGCCGAGCTTCTTGAGCTCCGGCGGGCAGTCCTCGGCCCGCGTGGGCGCCGCCGAGGGCTGCGCCGTGTTCTGCGAGGGAAGCGGCGCGGGCGCGGACGGCTGGGCCGCGGGCGCCTGCGGACGCGCGTACTCCGGCACGTTCAGCCCCGACCGGGGCGTCGGCTCGAACCGGGTCCAGCCCACGCCCTCGAAGTACAGCTCCGGCCAGGCGTGCGCGTCCCGCATCGAGACGTTCACACTGCCGTCCGACTGCTTCTCGCCGGGGGTGAAGCCCACCGCCACCCGGGCCGGGATGCCCAGCGAGCGGGACATCGAGGCCATCGAGAACGCGAAGTGGACGCAGAACCCCTCCTTGTCGGCCAGGAAACGGGCGACCGCCTGCGGACCGGTGCCCGAGGCCGTCTTCGTGTTGTAGCGGAAGCCGCCGTTCACGGCGAAGTAGTCCTGGAGCCGAACCGCCCTCGTGTAGTCGTCCTTCGACCCCTGGGTCACCTGCCGGGCCGTCTCACCCACCACCGGCGGCAGGTTGTCGGGCAGCTTCGTGTACTCCGCCCGGACCGCCTGCTCCGGCGCCGGGGCGGCCGCGAGCTGCTGCGCCGTCGGCCGGAGCAGCAGGCTGGTCACCGTGTACAGGGCGCCCTGTGCGTTCTGGAACCTGTCCCGGCCCAGCTGGTCCCCGACCAGGGTCCGGCCGGCCGGCTCGAAGCGCCACTTGCCCTGGATCTGCACGGAGGTCGCCGGGTACGGCATGGGCAGGTAGCGCTGGGAGTAGGTGTCCGCCGCCGAGACGCTCGTCGTGACCTCGGTCGAGGACAGCCGTACGGGGTTGCCGAGCCCGGGAGGGTTCGGCAGCCGCTCCGGCACGTCGGTCAGGGCCCGCCCGGAGGCCTCCCACTTGACGCCGTTGAACTCGTCCAGGGCCAGGATCCGCAGGTACTGCTCGCCCTGCTGGGGACTGTTGGTCCGGTACTTCAGCACCACCCGGTTGTCCTGCGCGTTCAGACTGCTCTGCAGGGAGACCAGCGGGTTGACCGCCGAGATGGTCCCGCCCGGTCCGCTGCCGCCCCCGTCGCCGTCGCCGCGGGCGCCCAGCATCCCGCCGCCCAGCGCGGGCAGTGCCGCCGGCACCGCCAGCGCCAGCCCCAGGGCCACCGCGCCGATCCGCCGCCCGGTCCGCACCGGGGCCGTCGCCCGCGCGCCCGCGCCGGCGCCGAGGCCCGAGGCGGCCGAGACGCCCTCGCGCGGGGCGGAGCCGAAGACCCGGCCCCACTGCGCGAGCCGGTCCCGGCCCTCGGCCAGCAGCAGCATCAGGTAGCCGGAGCCCGCCAGCAGGAAGGAGACCCAGGAGGCCTCGCCGCCCCCCGACAGGCCCGCGGCCACGGAGTACAGCGCGAGCAGCGGCAGCCCGGCCGCGGCGGCCGTCCGCGCCGTCACCGCCAGCACGTCCACCAGCAGCCCGATCAGCAGCACACCGGACACCAGCAGCAGCCGGATGCCGTCCGTCAGCGGGGCCGGGATCGCGAACTCGCTCACGTCCTGCACGCCCTGCCCGTACAGCGCGCCGAAGTCCGAGACGAGGTAGTCCAGCAGCCCGCTCCCGCCGACGCCGGCCTTGCCGCCGAAGAGCACCGCGAGCACGAGCAGCGACACCAGCACCTGCGCGGCCACGGTCAGCGGCCGCGCCAGCGGCACCCGCCGGGCTCCGGCGCCCACCGCGCTCTGCACGGCCAGCAGCAGCGCCGCCTGGAGCAGCCAGGCCGCCGACTCCACCAGCGGCGCCAGCGACCATGCGGTGAGCAAGGTCGCCAGAGCCGCGAAGACCGTCAGTTTCGCCCGCCCGCTCATGTCCGCCCTCCGGAGCTTCCCGTGCCGAGCGGGCTGGTCCCGGCCTGGCGCCACACCTCGCCGAAGGCGGCCCCGGGCGGGGCCGCCAGCGCCGTCCAACCCGCGTCGCGCAGCCGGCGCAGCCGTTCCTCCAGCGCGGCCGGCGCCTGCGCGGGGAGCCCGCCCCAGGCCGCCGAGTCCAGTACGAAGGCCACCGCGGCTCCGGTCCGCTGGCGCATCCGCGCCGCCAGCTCGGTCTGTACGTCGTCCAGGTCGCCGAAGAAGGCGACGAGGAGCCCCTCGCCGCCCGCCCCGCCGAAACCGCCGCCGCGCACGGCGTCGTAGGCGCGTGAGAGCCCGGCGCCGTCGGAGTGCCCGACCACCGCGAGGGTGTCCATCATCAGCCCCGCCGCGGCGGCGGAGTCCTGCCCGCCGGCGGAGAAGCCCCGGCCCTCGAAACCGCCGCCGGAACCGGGGACGCAGTCACCGGTGTCCGTGAGCAGCCGTACCGAGAAGCCCTGCTCCAGCAGGTGCACCAGGGTGGACGCGGCCCCCGACACGGCCCACTCGAAGGCGGAGTCGGGGCCCGCGCCCTCGAAGGCGAGGCGCCGGGTGTCCAGCAGGACGGTGGCCTTGCTGCGCTGCGGCTGCTCCTCGCGGCGCACCATCAGCTCGCCGTAGCGCGCGGTGGAGCGCCAGTGCACCCGCCGCAGGTCGTCGCCGCGCCGGTAGCCGCGCGGGATCACGTCGTCGTCCCCGGCCAGGGCCAGGGAGCGGCGGGTGCCGTCGCCGTACCCGGAGGCCTCGGCGGCCAGCCGCACCGGCGGCAGGGGCTCGGTGCGCGGGACGACCGTGAGGGTGTCGTAGGTGCTGAACGACCTGGTCAGCTCGACCAGCCCGAACGGGTCGGTCAGCCGCAGCTGGAGCGGTCCCAGCGGGTAGCGGCCGCGCAGGTCCGAGCGGACCCGGTAGGACACCTCGCGGCGCCCTCCGGGCTCGACCCGGTCCAGTACGAACCGCGGCCGGGGCCCCAGCACGTAGGGCACCCGGTCCTGGAGCATCAGCAGGCCGGTGGGCAGCCGGGAGGTGTTGGACATCCGCAGCTGCACCCGGGCCTCGCCGCCCGCCGGCACCCGGTCGGGGGTCAGCCGGCGGCTGCCCGCGACCCGGTGCCGGGTGCGGTGCAGGGCGTACACGCAGATCAGCGGCAGCACGGCCAGCAGCAGCCCGACCCGGAGCAGTTCACCCTGGCCCAGTACGTACGCGCACGCCGCGGCGGCGATCCCGGCGGCGAGGAAGGAGCGGCCGCGGGTGGTCAGGCCGGACAGCGACGCGCGCAGCCCGCCCCCCTCGCGGCCGCCGTCCGCCGGACCGCCGGCGCCATGCGGGGCACCGGCGCCCATCAGAAGCCCCGGATGCCCGCGCCGGGCGGCATCTCACCGCGCGCGTGGGCGGCGGGGACGGGGGTGCGCTGGAGGATCTCCCCGACGACCTGCTCGGCGGTGCGCCGGGCCAGCTGGGCCTGCGCGGTGGGCAGCAGCCGGTGCGCGAGGACCGGGCCGGCCAGCGCCTGGACGTCGTCGGGCAGGACGTAGTCCCGGCCGGCGAGCGCGGCGGAGGCCTTCACGGCGCGCAGCAGGTGCAGGGTGGCGCGGGGCGAGGCGCCCAGGCGCAGGTCCGGGTGGCTGCGGGTGGCGGAGACCAGGTCGACGACGTAGCGCCGGACGGGCCCGGCCACGTACACCTCGCGCACGGCCTCGATGAGCTTGACGATGTCGTGGGCGTGCGCGACGGCCGCGAGGTCGTCCAGCGGGGAGAGCCCGCCGTGCACGTCGAGCATCTGGAGCTCGGCCTCGGGGCTGGGGTACCCGACGGAGACACGCGCCATGAAGCGGTCGCGCTGGGCCTCGGGGAGCGGGTAGGTGCCCTCCATCTCCACCGGGTTCTGGGTGGCGACGACCATGAAGGGGCTGGGCAGGGTGTAGGTGGTGCCGTCGATGGTGACCTGGCGTTCCTCCATCGACTCCAGCAGCGCGGACTGGGTCTTCGGCGAGGCGCGGTTGATCTCGTCGCCGATGACGATCTGCGCGAAGATCGCGCCCGGCTTGAACTCGAACTCGCGGCGCTGCTGGTCGTAGATGCTGACGCCGGTGATGTCGGAGGGCAGCAGGTCCGGGGTGAACTGGATGCGCTGCACCGAGCAGTCGATGGACTTGGCGAGCGCCTTGGCGAGCATCGTCTTGCCGACGCCGGGGACGTCCTCGATGAGCAGGTGTCCCTCGGCGAGCAGCACGGTCAGCGCGAGGCGGACGACCTCGGGCTTGCCCTCGATCACGCTCTCGACCGAGTGCCGGACCCGCTCCGCCGTGCTGGTCAGATCCGCGAGGCTCGCTCGGTCGTCATACGTGGTCACCTGGTTCTCCTCGGCCCTTTCCCAGGGCCGACCGCCCTTGGCGCATGACCGGCCCACCCCACAGCAGGGACGCCGGCCCCGGGGGTCCCGGGGGGCGTCTCCCCGCATTCTTGACGGCGTTGCGGTCCCGTGTCACTCAGGAGCTGGGATCGATCTCCCGCAGGAGTCCGGTGTGCACGTCGAAGACGAAGCCTCGCACATCGTCCGTGTGCAGCAGGAAGGGGTTCGTCCGGACCCGCTGCATGGACTGGCGGACGTCCTGGTCGACGTCCCGGAAGGCCTCGACGGCCCAGGCGGGACGCTGGCCGACCTCGTCCTCCAGCTCGTGCCGGAAGTCCTCGGTCAGGCTTTCGAGACCGCAGCCGGTGTGGTGGATGAGGATCACCGAGCGGGTGCCGAGGGCCCGCTGGCTGATGGTGAGGGAGCGGATGGTGTCGTCCGTGACCACGCCGCCGGCGTTGCGGATCGTGTGGCAGTCGCCGAGCTCCAGGCCCAGGGCGGCGTGCAGGTCGAGGCGGGCGTCCATGCAGGCCACGACGGCCACGTGCAGGACGGGGCGGGCGTCCATGCCGGGATCGGCGAACTTCGCCGCGTAGACGCGGTTCGCCGAGACCAGGCGGTCGGTGACGGAGCCGCCGCCGGCAGCCTCTGGTGCGGATTCGGCAGGCAGGGATGCGGAAGTCGTCATGGATACGACGGTAATGGTCACCGCCGGTAAAGGCAGCGGGTGAGGGGGGACAAAGAAGGTCAACAACACCCGTTGTGAGCTAACCCACAGGGGTGAGGCGGAGGCGGCCGAGCGGGTGATTCGCGCCCTTCGCGGGTTCGGGGCGAGGAGGGCGCACGGCGCGCGAGGCGGTTCGTTGACCCCGGCGACCGTTGCACTAAAGTGACGCGAACCGGCCGGAGCCCGGCCCTGACCGGCCGCCCGGCCCCCGATGAACACTCCGCGTGCGCGGCGCGTACGTACGGCCCGGCCCCCTCCGCTCACCGGCCGGCCGGCGCCGGCTCCCCCGGCGCCGGCGGCCCGGTCCCCTTCCCGGGGCGCCTCACGGCTCAGCCGGTGAGGGCGGGGACCCGGCGGTGCGTACGCCTGCCGCGCCGTTATCTGAGAGGGCGCTTTGACTAGCGAGTCCCGACATGTCCCGGTGATGCTCCAGCGGTGCCTGGACCTGTTGGCCCCGGCACTGGAGAGGCCCGGGGCCGTCGTCGTCGACTGCACCCTCGGCCTCGGCGGCCACAGCGAGGCCCTGCTGACCCGGTTCCCCGAGGTACACCTGATCGGCCTGGACCGCGACAAGGAGGCCCTGCGGCTCTCCGGCGAGCGCCTTGCGCCGTTCGGTGACCGGGCGACCCTGGTGCACGCGATCTACGCGGACCTGGGCGAGGTACTGGACGGGCTGCGCATCCCCGCCGTCCAGGGCATCCTCTTCGACCTCGGCGTCTCCTCCATGCAGCTCGACGAGGCCGACCGCGGGTTCGCGTACGCCCAGGACGCGCCGCTGGACATGCGGATGGACCAGACGACGGGCATCAGCGCCGCCGAGGTCCTCAACACCTACGCGCCCGGCGAGCTCGTGCGGATCCTGCGCCAGTACGGCGAGGAGAAGCAGGCCAAGCGGATCGTGTCCGCGGTCGTCAAGGAGCGGGAGAAGGAACCCTTCAGCAACAGCGCCCGGCTGGTCGAGCTGATCCGCGACGCCCTGCCGCAGGCGGCCAAGCGGACCGGCGGCAACCCCGCCAAGCGGACCTTCCAGGCGCTGCGCATCGAGGTCAACGGCGAGCTGTCCGGACTGGAGCGGGCCATCCCGGCGGCGGTCGAGCGGATCGCGGTCGGCGGCCGGATCGCCGTGCTCTCGTACCACTCGCTGGAGGACCGCCTGGTCAAGCAGGTCTTCGCGGCGGGCGCGACCTCCACGGCCCCGCCCGGACTGCCCGTGGTCCCGGAGAAGTACCAGCCGAAGCTCAAGCTGCTGACGCGCGGCGCGGAGCTGCCCACCGAGGAGGAGATCGCCGAGAACCGGCGGGCCGCCCCGGCCAGGTTCCGCGGCGTCGAACGCATCCGGGCGGCGCGGCTGTGACCCCGGGGGCGGGCGGCGGCGCGGGCCGGGCCGGGAGGGTCGCCACCCTGACGCGCGGGCGGGCGGCCCGCCTCAGCCGGGCGATCGGCGGCCGCCCCGGCCGCCCCGCGGGAGCCGGCGGCGGCCGCGGCTCGGCCGCGCAGGCGGCGCGGATGCCGTTCGTCCTGCTGGTGGTGGCCCTGCTCGGCGGGGGCCTGATCAGTCTGCTGCTGCTGAACTCCGCGCTGAACGAGGGCTCCTTCAAGCTGAGCGAGCTGAAGAAGGAGACCACCGCCCTCACGGACGAGGAGCAGGCGCTGCAGCGCGACGTGGACGCCTACTCGGCGCCCGACGCGCTCCAGCGCCGGGCGCACGACCTGGGCCTGGTCCCGGGCGGCAGCCCGGTCTTCCTCGGCCCGGACGGCAAGGGGGCCGGCTCCGCGTCGGTGGCCGAGCCCCCGCCGCCGCCGCCCCCGCCCCCGTCCGCGGC
>NZ_JBHXRU010000173.1:0-7338 GCF_042716255.1 Streptomyces sp. NPDC058662
CCCTGGAGCGGCCGGGGGCCTGCGTCGTCAGTCCGCGAGCTCGACCCGGTGGACATGGGCGACCGTGACCCGGTCGATCTCCCCGACGGTCCGGCCGTCCTCCATGGAGTAGGCGGAGAACTCGCTGGTCTCGGTCTCGGTCTTGTCGCCCGCGACATGCCGGGTGACGAACTCGCTCTGCCCGATGAAATCGCCGTCGTCGTCGAAGGCGTTCACGGTGACGGTGTAGTTGGCCGGCGGCCCGCCCGGATTGGTGATCCTGTACTTGACCTCGTAGGCCGAGCAGTCGTTGAACTGGTACTCGTCACTGTCGTCGCAGGCGCCCTTGCCCTTGGCGTCGGAATCGGCCGTCTCGGAGCCGGTTATCCGCACGTGGTCGGCCGCGTCCCCGTCCGAGACCGTCCACCAGACGCCCGCGGCCAGGGCGAGGCCCGCGGCGGCCCCGACGGCCGCGACCGCGGAGCGGGGGACGCGCCGCCGGGCCGTCCCGGCCGCTTTCCCGGCCGAGCCGGACGCTGCGGGAGCACCGGGCGCTGCGGGAGCACCGGCCGAGCCGGGCGCTGCGGGAGCACCGGGCGCGGCCGTCGCCGGCGGAGGCGTCGCGCGGGGCGGGGGAGGGGTCGGGGGCGCGGGTGGTTCCGTCACTGGCTGCTCGTTCCTGTCGACCGGTCGGGCGGCTCATTCTCGGTCGGGGGGCCGCCGGCGGTCAGGCGCTTCGGGGGAAAGTCCCCCGATGGTGGTGGCCCGGGCGGGCCCCGGCCGGGGCGTGCTCGGCACGGTCCGTCCCAACTCTCCGAAGAATTCAGGTCGTGCCTGGTCAGGCGCCCTGTGTCGGGCTCTTCGGGGCGGGTTGACGGCCTTCCTGCTTTGACAGGCGGCCGAGGCAGGGTGAGGGTGGAAATGACCTAAGGACCGGATAAGAGAGACATGTTCGGAGGTGCATGGAAATGCGCCGTAGGATCCTCGCGGCAGTCATGACAGGGGCCGCTGGAGTCGCCCTCGCCGTTCTGCCCGTCGGCAGTGCCTCGGCCACCAGCACGGGTAGTGGTGGCGGCAACGGTACGTACCGGTGCTCCGACCACCGCTACCACGACTGGCGCTGGAACGAGTGCTGCGACCGCGACTGGCGCGACCGCCCCAGCTGGTGCTGGGACGTCGGTGGCGCGGGCGGCAACGGCGGCAACGGGCACGACCACAACCGGAACCACTCCGACTGGCGCGACAACAACTGGCACGACGTCGATTGGAACGACTCCGGCCGCGGCGGCAACGGCGACTGGGGCCACCACGGCAACTGGGGCGGCGGCAACGGCGGCAACGGCGGCGGCAACGGCGGCGGCGGCGGCTGGGGCGGCGGCCACGGTGGCAACGGCGGTGACGGCGGCAACGGCGGCGGCGGCGGCTGGGGCGGCGGCCACGGTGGCAACGGCGGTGACGGCGGCAACGGCGGCGGCGGCGGCTGGGGCGGCGGTGGCCGCTGAGACCGACCGGTAGCCCCGGGCCGCGGGCCCGAACCGGCTCCGACCGATGCCCCTGCGCCGCTGGACTCAGCGGAGCAGGGGCATCGCTCCGGTCAGCTCGCGCAGGCAGCGCACCGCGAGCTCGGCGGGGGAGCCCGGCCCCGAAACCGGGGCGTCCGTGGCCGACCACAGCTCCAGGGAGACCCGGATCGCGTCCGTCGCCGCGGCGGCCAGCAGGCGTACGCCCAGCGGATCGGCGGCGGGGCCGGCCAGCCGCGCGATCAGCGGTACGAGGTTCTCCTCGGAGTCCTGGTTGACCCGGTACCAGACCGCGCGCAGCGCGGCGTCCGTCGCCGCCGCCCGCAGCAGGCCCCGGGTCACCTCCAGGCCCTCCTCCACCGCCTGGGGGCCGCTCAGCGACCGGGTGACCGCCCGCTCCAGGGCCTCGGCCAGCGGCGTGCCCGGCTCCTCCTCGGCGAGCAGGGCGCGCCAGATGTCGCCGCCGCCCGTGAGGAGGGGAGCCACCGCCTCCTGCTTGTTGCGGAAGTAGCGGTAGAACGTGCGCAGTGCCACGCCCGCCCGGTGCGCGATGTCCTCGGCGGTCGTGCCGTCGGGGCCGTGCTCGGCGAAGAGTTCGCAGGCCGCGCGGGCGATGTCCAACTGGGTGGCGGCCTTGCGGCGCTCGGTCAGCGACTGGGCTCCGGGACCGCCCTGGGGAGCGTACGGGCGAGGGGATCTCACGGGGCGAAGCCTACCCTTCGGCCCTCCGCGCACTGCATTGCGTGACACTCTGGCAAACCGTGCCGTGCCGTGGGTACGCTCGCCCCCATGAACCGTTACGAAGGACGCCGCGTCCTCATCACCGGCGGCGGCTCCGGCATCGGCCGGGCCACCGTCCACCGCATCCTCGCCGAGGGCGGCCGGGTCCACACCGTGGACGTCAGCGAGGACGGGCTGGCCGCCACCGCCGACCGCGCCGCCGCGGACGGCCACGCGGACCGGCTCAGCACCGCCGTCCTCGACATATCCGACGAGAGCGCCGTCAGGACGGGCGTGGCCACCGCGGTCGAGGCCCTCGGCGGCATCGACGTCCTCGTCAACGCCGCGGGCATCCTGCGCTCCGCGCACACCCAGCAGACCACCCTCGACCTCTGGAACCAGGTCATCGGGGTCAACCTGACGGGCACCTTCCTCATGATCCGCGAATCACTGCCGGCCCTGCTCGCCGGGGACCAGCCGGTCGTCGTGAACTTCAGCTCCACCTCGGCGTCCTTCGCCCACCCCTACATGTCCGCCTACGCGGCCAGCAAGGGCGGCATCCAGTCGATGACCCACGCGCTGGCCGCCGAGTACAGCAAGCGCGGCCTGCGCTTCGTCAGCGTCGCCCCCGGCTCCATCGAGAGCGGGATGACCACCGGCACCGGCCCGGGCCTGCCCGAGGACACCGACTGGTCGCTGTTCACCAAGCTCGCCCCCGCCCTCGGCCAGGGCTTCGCCGGCCCCCAGACCGTCGCGGGCGTCGTCGCCATGCTGGGCTCCGAGGACGGAGCATTCATCACCGGCACGGAGATCCGTATCGACGGCGGCACCCACTACTGACGGACCTACGCCCTGAACCGCTCCCAGAGCCGGGGGAAGCGCTCCGCGAGCACGGCTTCGTTCTCGAAGTCCAGCGCCGTGCCCTCCGGCTCCGCCGCCTGCAGCGGGACCCCGAGATCGGGGGCCACCGACCCGGTCAGCTGCTCGTACGCCTCGTCGGCGGCGTACCCCAGCTCCTCGCCGTCCCCGTCGATCTCCTCGTCGAACTCGTCGAGGAGCTCCGCGAGCTGGTCCGGGTCGTGGACCCCGCCCTCGAAGACCTCCCGCCCCTGGCCGATCAGCCAGCACCGGAAGTAGTCGAACGCGTCGTCGCTGGCCCCGTCGAGCAGCACCCAGGCCGCACCCCACAAGTCCCAGGTGTACGCCCGGTTGTACCGCGCCTCGAAGTGCCGGGCGAAGTCCAGGACGGAGTCCGGATCGAGCTGCGCGAGCCGCTCCACGAGCAGCTCGGCGTGCTCCTCGGGGTCGCCGTCGGCGGCCTCGCGGGTACGGTCGACGATCTCCCAGAACTCCGTCTCGTCCATCACCGCTCCAGCATCACGGGTCCACCCCCGCACCGCCACCTCTCATACGGCCAAAGGCCGGTGTCCGACCCCCTGGAGGGCGACACCGGCCTTCGGTACGTCAGACGCGTACGGGCTGCGCGGGCTCAGAGGCCGTAGCGCTCCCGGGCCTCCTTGACGGAGGACGCCGGCACCTCGCCGCGGCGCGCGAGCTGGGCCAGCGCGGCCAGCACGATCGACGGGGCGTCGACACCGAAGTGGCGGCGGGCCCCCTCGCGGGTGTCGGAGAGGCCGAACCCGTCCGTGCCCAGCGAGGTCCAGTCCTGCTCCACCCACTGGCTGATCTGGTCCGGAACCTGGCGCATCCAGTCGGACACCGCGAGGACCGGGCTGGTGACGCCCTCCAGCGCGCGGGTGACGTACGGGGTGCGCAGCTCGCCGCGCAGCAGCGCCTCGTCGCACTCCAGCGCGTCGCGCCGCAGCTCGCCCCAGGAGGTGGCGGACCAGACGTCGGCGGCCACGTTCCAGTCGGCGGCGAGGAGCTTCTGCGCCTCAAGCGCCCAGTGGATCGCCGTGCCCGAGGCCATCAGCTGGATCTTCGGGGCGTCCGCGGCCGGGGCCGCCTCCGCGAGGTCCGCCGCCGTGTTGAAGCGGTAGAGGCCCTTGAGGATGCCTTCCTCGACGCCGGCCGGCATCGCGGGCTGCACCTTCGGCTCGTTGTAGACCGTCAGGTAGTAGAAGACGTCCTCCGGCTCCTCGCCGTACATCCGGCGCAGGCCGTCCTTGACGATCACCGCGATCTCGTACGCGAAGGCCGGGTCGTAGTTGAGCGACGCCGGGTTCGTGGACGCGATCAGGTGCGAGTGGCCGTCCGCGTGCTGGAGGCCCTCGCCGGTCAGGGTGGTGCGGCCGGCCGTGGCGCCGACGATGAAGCCCTTGCCGAGCTGGTCGGCCAGCTGCCACATCTGGTCGGCGGTGCGCTGCCAGCCGAACATCGAGTAGAAGATGTAGAACGGGATCATCGGCTCGCCGTGCGTCGCGTACGACGTGCAGGCGGCGATGAAGTCGGCCATGGCGCCGGCCTCGGTGATCCCCTCGTTGAGGATCTGGCCGTCCTTGGCTTCCTTGTAGTACATGAGCTGGTCGCGGTCGACCGGCTCGTAGGTCTGGCCCAGCGGCGAGTAGATGCCGGCCGACGGGAAGAGGGACTCCATACCGAAGGTGCGGGCCTCGTCGGGGACGATCGGGACCCACCGCTTGCCGGTCTCCTTGTCCCGCATCAGGTCCTTGACGAGCCGGACGAAGGCCATGGTGGTGGCCATCTCCTGCTTGCCGGAGCCCTTGAGCAGCGGGGCGAAGGAGCGCTCGGCCGGGGCGGGCAGGGCCACGTGCCGGACCTTGCGGGCCGGAGCCGGGCCGCCGAGCGCCGCGCGGCGCTCGTTCAGGTACTGGACCTCCGGGCTGTTGGCGCCCGGGTGACCGTACGGGACCTGGCCGTCGGCGAAGGCGCTGTCCGGGATCGGGAGGCCAAGGAGGTCGCGCATGTCCTTGAACTCGTCGATCGTCAGCTTCTTCATCTGGTGGTTCGCGTTCTTCGACTCGAACCCGGCACCCAGCGTGTAGCCCTTGACGGTCTGCGCGAGGATGACCGTCGGCGCGCCCTTGTGCTCCAGGGCGGCCTTGTACGCGGCGTAGACCTTGCGGGGCTCGTGGCCGCCGCGGGAGCTGTGGAAGCACTCGGCGATCTTCGCGTCGGAGAGCACACCGGCCAGCTGCACGAGCTCGGCGTTGGCGCCGAAGAAGTGCTGGCGGATGTAGGCCACGTCGCGGGTCGCGTACGTCTGGAACTGCGCGTCCGGTACCTCGCGCAGGCGGCGCACCAGGGCGCCCGTGGTGTCGAGCTGGAACAGCTCGTCCCAGGCGGAGCCCCACAGCGACTTGATGACGTTCCAGCCCGCGCCGCGGAACTGGGCCTCCAGTTCCTGGACCACGCGGAAGTTGGCGCGGACCGGGCCGTCGAGGCGCTGCAGGTTGCAGTTGATGACGAAGGTCAGGTTGTCGAGTTGCTCGCGGGAGGCCAGGGCCAGGGCGGCGGTCGACTCCGGCTCGTCCATCTCGCCGTCGCCGAGGAAGGCCCAGACGTGCGAGCCGGCGGTGTCCTTGATGCCGCGGTTGTGCAGGTAGCGGTTGAAGCGCGCCTGGTAGATCGCGGAGAGCGGGCCGAG
The DNA here is from genome assembly GCF_042716255.1 of Streptomyces sp. NPDC058662. Lineage (NCBI taxonomy): Bacteria > Bacillati > Actinomycetota > Actinomycetes > Kitasatosporales > Streptomycetaceae > Streptomyces > Streptomyces sp. NPDC058662. The sequence goes on from NZ_JBHXRU010000173.1 coordinate 5,788, forward strand.
GCCCATGGACACCGTCGGGAACTCCCACAGCCACGGCAGGCGCCGCGGGTGCGGGTAGGACGGCAGGCCGTTGCCGCCGGCCTCCTGGCGGAAGTTGTCGAGCTGCTGCTCGGAGACACGTCCGTCGAGGAACGCGCGGGCGTAGATGCCGGGGGAGGCGTGGCCCTGGATGTAGAGCTGGTCGCCCGATCCGTCGGCCTCCTTCCCGCGGAAGAAGTGCTGGAAGCCGGTCTCGTACAGCCACGCGGCGGAGGCGAAGGTGGCGATGTGGCCGCCGACGCCGTATTTGGAGCCGCGGGTGACCATGGCGGCCGCGTTCCAGCGGTTCCAGGCGGTGATCCTGGCCTCCATCGCCTCATCGCCGGGGAACTCCGGCTCGGCGGCGGTGGGGATGGTGTTGACGTAGTCCGTCTCCAGCAGCTTCGGCAGCGCGAGGCCGGCGGCCTCGGCGTGCTGGAGCGTACGGCGGAGCAGGTATTCGGCGCGGCGCGTACCGGCGGCCTTGGCGACGGCGTCGAGGGAGGCCGCCCATTCGGCGGTCTCCTCGGTGTCGCGGTCCGGGAGCTGGTCGAGCTCGCTCGGAAGCTTTCCTACGGGGTCGGACATCGGTGTGCGCCGCCTTCCGGACAAAGGAGAGGTGGTGAAAAAATCCCTGACGGGCAGGACAGGGTCGTCGGACCTGGTTGAGGTCCGCGACGACTGTAAGTCGCTGATCGATGATCGATCAAACAAAAGTGGCGAAGAAATGCAGATCTGACAAAAGTCGGCACCGCGTGCCAGGGAATCAGGCACGCGGTGCCGGGCATATCAGGGCGTACCGGACGCCCGTCGTCGGGCTCAGGCGCGCGGGGCGCATCCCAGGACGTGCCGCTTCACCAGCAGGCCGATGTCGGGGTCCTGGTTGCGGAAGGCGTCGACGAGCGTCTCGTGCTCCTCGGCGTAGGACTTCTGGACCGTTCCCAGCCACCTGATGGACAGGGCCGTGAACACCTCGATGCCCAGGCTCTCCCACGTGTGCAGGAGCACGCTGTTCCCGGCCGCCCGCACCATCTCCCGGTGGAAGCCCACCGTGTGCCGCACCTGCGCCGTGCCGTCCTCGGCGCGGTCGGCCTCCCAGAGGGCGGCGACGTGCGGCTCCAGGGCCGAGCAGTCGGTGGCCAGCCGGGGCGCGGCCAGCTCCGCCGCGATCTGCTCCAGACCGGCCCGGACGGGGTAGATCTCCTCCAGGTCGGCCGCGGAGAGGTTGCGTACCCGCACGCCCTTGTTCGGGGCCGACTCGATCAGCCGCAGGGTCTCCAGCTCGCGCAGGGCCTCCCGTACCGGCGTCTGGCTGACCTCCAGTTCCACCGCGATGCGGCGCTCGACGATCCGCTCGCCGGGCTTCCAGCGCCCGCTGACGATCCCCTCCACGATGTGCTCGCGGATCTGCTCGCGCAGCGAGTGCACGACGGGTGGGGTGATCATCGGGTCTTCATCTCCTGGTGGGTGTGCAGGGACAATGCGGGGCCTGATGCGTAGACAATACGGCGGCGCCCCCGTCCGGAAGTATTC
>NZ_JBHXRU010000174.1:0-6887 GCF_042716255.1 Streptomyces sp. NPDC058662
GGCCCGCACCCTTTACGGGTGCGGGCCACGCCCGTTTCCGCTGCGCTCGGCCCGCCGCCGTCAGCCGCTCAGCGGAGTGAGGCGGTTCGGCCCGGCCGCCGGATCGGCGCGCAGCTTGTCGTGGAGCTGCCGGCTCTGTTCGGTGATCCGCTGCGGGCCGCTGTGCGGGGGCACTCCGGACACGTTCGCCCCGGGGGAGGGCGGGGGTTCGTAGTGCGTGGGCGCGGTCGCCGCCGTGTAGGCGGTGGCGACCGCGATCACCGCCGTGAGGCCGACGGTGGCGCGCGTCCACCGCCGGGTGCGCCGCTCGGCGCCGGTACGGATGGCGGCCGGCGCGCGCGGTTCGAGCCGCACCGCCGGCCGGAGCGCGGCGAACCGGGCGTGCAGCACCGCGGACTGCTTCTCCGGTGGTACGTCGGTCAGTTCGGGGATCCGCTCGGCGAGTTCGGCGTGCGCGTGCAGGAGCCGGCCGCCCGCGGTGGGGGTGGTGGCCTCCGTCTCGGCGGCGGTGTCGGGGAGGTCGAGGCCGACGCCGTCGTAGAGCAGCACGGTACGGCGGTGGGCGGGCGGCAGCGCGAGCATGGCGTCGAGCAGGATCCGGTCGTCGGGCTCGGCCGGGGGCTTGCCGGGATGCCGGTGGGAGCGGCGGAGCCGGTGCCAGGGGGACAGGGCGTACTCGTACGTGGCCGCCCGCACCCAGCCCACCGGGTCGGGATCGACGGCCACCTCGGGCCAGCGGGCCCAGGCCTGGCTGAAAGCCCGTTCCACGGCCTCCTCGGCGAGGGTCCCGCTGCCCGTGAGCAGGTAAGCCTGCCGGGCGAGGACGCGGGCGGCGTGGGCGTGCAGGGCGTCGAAGGCCTCGGCCGCTCCCTGCCCCGGCGGGGTCTCCCGCGCGGCCGCTGCGCGGTCCTCGCCGTCCTCGTCCCCGGCGCCGGTCGCGGCCTGCCCCGTCCCGGCGGCTTCGGCGTCCGCGGTCCCGGCGGCTCCGGCCTCCGCCGTCAAGGCGGCTTCGGGCTCCGCGGCGTCCGGGCGGGCACAACCGTCCGCCTGCGTCGTCCCGTTCGCCTCCTCCGCCGCGGGGGCCGTGCCGGTACGGGGCTCCACCGCGGGCTCTGCGGGGGCGGGGGCCGGCGGCGCCTCGGGCCGGTCGGAATCACCCGTTCTCGGGATTTGCTCGGCCGGGTCCGCCCCTGGGCGGAGCCCGCCGCGACCACCGGATCCGCTCCCGACCCCGCCTCCGGCGCCGCCTCCGACCCCGGCCCCGGCCTTCGCCGGGGTCCTGGCCTCGTGCCGGGGCATCCCGACGGGGGACTTGGCGGCCCGCTTCGCAGCGGCCTTGGGTCGGTTCCGGGGGCTCACCGGCCGCCCCGAGCTCCCGGCGGCCAGGGCCCGTACCGCCCCGATGGCCCGCAGGGAGGCGGTGCCGCCCTCCGCCGCGCTCTCCGTCGCGTCTTCCGTCGCGCTCTCGGTGCCGCCCTCGGCCGTGCTCCCGGGCGCGCCCACCCCGGTCCCGGCCGGTTCCGCCGCACCGGGCGGCCCGGTCCGCCCGGCCCTCGCGGTCGGCGCCGCGTCCGGGGGCTGCGCGGCAGCGAGGCGGGCCAGGAACTGCGCGTACGCCGCCCGCTTGCGGCCCCGGGGGTCCGTGCGGCCCGATTCCCAGGAGCGGACGGTGCCCCGAGCCACGTCCAGAGCCGCCGCCACGTCCTCGTACGTCAGGGCGGCCGCCTCGCGCAGCCTGCGGCGCTCCTTCGGGGCGGGGAGTCCCGGCTCGGAGGCAGGAGCGGAGCCCGTTCCGACGCTCTGTTTCATGCCACACTCCCCGCGACCCGGCAGCCCTGGGCGAAAAAGTACATAAGCGTATATTGAGCGACACCACGGGCATTCGCCTGTTACCCGCCCATAGCGCGTGTCGTTGGCACCATGGCGGAGTGACCCAAGCGACCGAACGCGGGACCTCGTTCCCCGTGGCCCCGCAGGCCCGAGCGCGGCGCCGCTCCCCGGCCGCCGCCGCGTGCGTGGCGGCCGGCGCCGTGGCGGCGGGCCTCGGGCTCGGCTTCCTCGCCGTGCTCGTCATCGTGCTGTGGATCAGCTCCCCGTACCCCGACAGCGGCCCCGGCGGGGCCCTGCACCTCGCCGCCGGACTGTGGCTGCTCGCCCACGGGACGGAGCTCGTGCGCTACGAGACGCTGTCCGGCGTGCCCGCGCCCGTGGGCGTGACGCCGCTGCTCCTCGTCGCCCTGCCCGTCCTGCTCATGCGGCGCGCGGCCCGGCTGGGCAGTGCCTGCGACGAGGAGGACGAGGCTGCGCTGCCGGCCGCGGCCGTCTTCTCGGCCGTGCTCTGCGGCTATCTGGCCGTCGCGGCCCTGGTCACGGTGTACGCGGCGGGCGGCCCCATGCCCGCGGACCCGCTCAGCGCGGCCTGGCACGTCCCGATGGTGGCCGTGCTCGCGGCCGCCGGCGGGGTGTGGGCGGCCCGGGGCCGCCCGCTCGGGCCGCTCCCGGACCGGGTGCCCGCGGGCGTACGCAGGGCAGTCACGCGCCCCCGGTACGCGCTGGCGCTGCGGGCGGGGGCCGGCGGCACCCTCGTCCTCCTCGGCGGGGGCGTCCTGCTCGTCGGCGCCTCGCTCGCCTGGCACGGGGCGGAGGTCCAGGGCTCGTTCCTGGAGCTGACCGGCGTGTGGTCAGGCCGGTTCGCGGTCCTGCTGCTCGCGCTGACACTGGTCCCGAACGCCATGGTGTGGGGCGCGGCCTACGCCCTCGGACCGGGCTTCGACCTCGGCACGGGCGCCTCAGCCACACCGTTCGGCTTCGCCGGCTCGCCGGCACTGCCGCGTTTCCCGCTGCTGGCCGCGCTCCCGCCCGAGGGACCGGGGACCCCGCTGACCTGGGCGACCGCCGGGGTGCCGCTGGTGGCCGGGCTGCTGGTCGGCTGGTTCGCCGTGCGCCGGCCGCGCGAGGTCTCGTACGGGGAGACCGCCCTCACGGCGGCCCTGGGCGCGCTGGTCTGCGGGCTGGCGATGACGGGGCTGGCGGCGGCGGCGTCGGGGCCGCTCGGTTCGGGGGCGCTGGCCGACTTCGGACCGGTGTGGTGGGCCACGGGCGCGGCGGCCTTCGGCTGGACCGTGGTGCCGGCGGTGCCGCTCGCGGTCACGGTGCAGGCCTGGCGCAACCGCCCCGCGCGGGGTCTTACCGGTGCGGACGCGGACCTGCCGCCGGACGACGGCTGGCACGACAGCGGCGTGCGGGAAATCCGCTGGGAGGCCCTGCGCAGGGCGGCCGGCACCCTCGTCCCGGAGATCCCGAAGGTCATCGACCTCCCGAAGACCCCGGACCCGGCCGGCGCCCCGGTCCCCGCCGGTGCCCCGGCCCCGGCCGCCCCGGTCCCGGCCGCCCCGGCGCCGTCCGGCCTCCGACCCGCGCCGACGGCCCCGACCCCGGCCATGACCACAGCCCCTACGGCGGCCCCTACGACAGCCCCTACGGCGGCCGCTCCAGCCGCCCCGGCCGGCTCCGCCCCGCCCCGGCCCCGGCGGCGGGCGGTGACCGTCCTGCCCGGGATCGGCCTGGAGGTGCCGACGCCGCACCCCGCGCCCCCCGCCGCCCCGCCCGGCCCGCCGCCCCCCGCGGCGGCGCTCGCGCCGCCGGTGACGGGCGCCCGGGTGCTGGCACGCCGCAAACCCCCGGCCTAGGACAGGGCGGGGGCGGGCCCGCGAGGCGCGGGAGCGGGAGGGGGCGCGACTACTGGCGGACCTTCAGGATGTCGCCGACGACGTTGTCCGGCAGCAGGTCGTTGCACTGGAACTCCGCCGTCTTCGTCAGGGCGTCGTCGCGGCAGACGTAGAAGTCCTTGTACGCGAGCTGCAGCGCGTACGAGCTCATGGCCAGCAGGATCGCCAGCGAGGCCGTGACCAGCCCGCTCACCGCCGCCGTCCGCTGGGGCCGGGCCGCCGCGCCCAGCGCGGCCAGGCCGCCCCGGGCCGGGGCCGTCCCCGCGCCGCCGGCGCCCGCTCCCGTACCGGAACCGCCCGCCGTGACCGCCTTCGCGGCCGTGTCCGCGTCCGCCGGCCTGCCGCGCAGCGCGCTGATCCCCCAGTACAGGGCCAGCGCGCCCAGCAGCAGCCCCACCGACGGGATGCCGAAGATCCCGAAGAAGAACCCCCACATGCCGGCCAGCAGCGCGTACCGGGCCCGCCGCTGGATCGGGTCGGTGGGGTCCCAGCGCGCGGGCCCCCGGCCGCCCGGGCCCGGGCCGTCGGAGTCCTTCGGGCTGTTCCCGCCGCCGTCACCGCCGCCGCGCGGCTGCCACGGCTGGTCGGGCCGGCCTTCCGGGGGAGCCGCGAAGGGGTTGTCGTCGGTGGGGGAGTCGGGCTGGCGGCGGTCCGGCATCGGGTGTGTTTCTTCCCCTGTGTCATGGACGTCGCGCGCGACGTCGTGGCGAGGTACGGCCTGTTGAGGCGTGTAGGCCAGACGCTACCCCTCGCCCGTCCCCCCGTCCCTCGGGGGCCGTCCGGTGTGCCGGTATCGTTGCAGGCGGTCGGTGGCTTCGTATGGTTCCCCGTATATCGGTACCCCGAAGTTTCGTATGACCACACAAGAAGAAACGCCGCAATTCCCGCGAGAAAGGGCCTCTCATGGCCGTCTCCCGCCTGGTCGTGCTGGTCTCCGGTTCCGGCACCAACCTCCAGGCCCTGCTCGACGCCATCGCCGCCCACCCCGGCGGAGCCGAGGGCTTCGGCGCCGAAGTCGTCGCCGTGGGGGCCGACCGCGAGAACATCGCGGGCCTGGAGCGGGCCGAGAAGGCGGGCATTCCCACCTTCGTGTGCCCGGTCAAGGCCCACGGCAGCCGCGCGGAGTGGGACACCGCCCTCACCGCGGCGACCGAGGCGTACGCACCGGACCTCGTCGTCTCGGCGGGGTTCATGAAGATCGTGGGCAAGGCGTTCATCGACCGCTTCGGCGGCAGGTTCATCAACACCCACCCCGCCCTCCTCCCCTCCTTCCCGGGCGCCCACGGCGTTCGGGACGCCCTCGCCTACGGCGCGAAGGTCACCGGGTGCACCGTCCACTTCGTGGACGGAGGCGTGGACACCGGTCCGATCATCGCCCAGGGTGTGGTCGAGATCCGGGACGAGGACGACGAAGCCGCTCTCCATGAGCGCATCAAGGAAGTCGAGCGACAGCTGCTCGTCGACGTCGTGGGGCGCCTGGCCCGGCACGGCTACCGCATTGAGGGACGAAAGGTAACAATCCAGTGACCGCCGTAGAGAGCAACGACCCGACCACGACCCAGCGGCCGATCCGGCGTGCGCTCGTCAGCGTCTACGACAAGACGGGACTGGAAGAGCTGGCCCGCGGCCTGCACGAGGCGGGCGTCGCGCTCGTCTCCACCGGATCCACCGCCGGCAGGATCGCCGCGGCCGGCGTGCCCGTCACCAAGGTCGAGGAGCTCACCGACTTCCCCGAGTGCCTCGACGGGCGGGTCAAGACCCTGCACCCCCGCGTGCACGCCGGCATCCTCGCCGACCTGCGCCTGGAGGACCACCGCCGGCAGCTCGCCGAGCTCGGCGTGGAGCCCTTCGATCTGGTGGTCGTCAACCTCTACCCCTTCCAGGCGACCGTCCAGTCGGGTGCCACCCCGGACGAGTGCGTCGAGCAGATCGACATCGGCGGCCCCTCGATGGTCCGCGCCGCCGCCAAGAACCACCCCTCCGTCGCGGTCGTCACCAGCCCCGCTCGCTACGCCGACGTGCTCGACGCGGCGAAGAACGGCGGCTTCGACCTCACCGCCCGCAAGCGGCTCGCGGCCGAGGCCTTCCAGCACACCGCCGCCTACGACGTGGCCGTCGCCTCCTGGTTCACGAACGCGTACGCACCCGAGCCGGAGGCCGTGCTGCCCGAGTTCCTGGCGGGCGCCTGGGAGCGCAAGTCGACCCTGCGCTACGGCGAGAACCCGCACCAGGCCGCCGCGCTGTACACCGACGGCCGACCGGGCGGGCTCGCCAACGCCGAGCAGCTGCACGGCAAGGAGATGTCCTTCAACAACTACGTGGACACCGAGGCCGCCCGCCGCGCCGCCTACGACCACGACGAGCCCTGCGTCGCGATCATCAAGCACGCCAACCCGTGCGGGATCGCGGTCGGCGACGACGTCGCCGCCGCGCACCGCAAGGCGCACGCCTGCGACCCGCTGTCGGCCTTCGGCGGCGTCATCGCCGTCAACCGCCCGGTGACCGTCGAGCTCGCAGAGCAGGTCGCGGAGATCTTCACCGAGGTCATCGCCGCCCCCGCCTACGAGGACGGCGCGGTCGAGGTCCTGGCGAAGAAGAAGAACATCCGGGTCCTGAAGGTGGACGGCACCCCGCACCAGCCGGGCGACCTCAAGCCCATCAGCGGCGGCGCGCTGCTCCAGCACAGCGACCTCTTCCAGGCCGAGGGCGACGACCCGGCGAACTGGACCCTGGCCACCGGCGAGGCGCTGTCCCCGGCCGAACTCGCCGAGCTCGCCTTCGCCTGGAAGGCCTGCCGGGCCGTCAAGTCCAACGCGATCCTGCTGGCCAAGGACGGTGCCTCGGTCGGTGTCGGCATGGGCCAGGTCAACCGCGTCGACTCCGCGAAGCTCGCGGTCGAGCGGGCGGGCGCCGAGCGCGCGCAGGGCGCGTACGCCGCGTCCGACGCGTTCTTCCCCTTCCCGGACGGACTGGAGATCCTGACCGCCGCGGGCATCAAGGCCGTCGTCCAGCCGGGTGGTTCGGTCCGCGACGAGCAGGTCGTCGAGGCCGCGCGCGCGGCCGGCGTGACCATGTACCTCACCGGGACCCGCCACTTCTTCCACTGACCGTCCCGGTCCCGCGCGAACGGCGAAGGCCGCGCCCCGCACTGCGGGGCGC
>NZ_JBHXRU010000175.1:0-6567 GCF_042716255.1 Streptomyces sp. NPDC058662
ACCGCGGACGCGCGTCCGCGGTGGCGCCTCCCGCGCCGCCGCCGGGCGTGCGGCTACCGCGGGTCCGGGCCCGTGGCCACGGGGCGTCGCGGGTCCGCGGACCACTGGGACCAACTGCCCGCGTAGAGGTCCGCGTCGATGCCCGCCACCGCGAGGGCCAGCACCTGCTGCGCTCCCGAGACGCCCGAGCCGCAGTACACGCCGACGGGTACCGTGCCGCCGGCGCCGAGGGCCTCGAAGCGGCCGCGCAGCACGTCCGCCGGCAGGAATCTCCCGTCCGGGCCCACGTTCTCGGTGGTCGGGGCCGACACCGCGCCGGGGATGTGACCGCCGACCGGGTCGATCGGCTCGACCTCGCCCCGGTACCGCTCGCCCGCGCGTGCGTCGAGGAGCACCCCTGTACGGGCCCGCGCGGCCGCTCCGTCCGCGTCCAGCAGTCCGGTCAGCGCCGAAGTTGGCTTGAAATCGCCCTTGTCGGGAGTCACTCGTTCGGCTGTCACCGCGCCTCCGGCCTCCGCCCACGCAGCCAGGCCCCCGTCCAGGACCCGCACATCGGGGTGGCCCGTCCAGCGCAGCAGCCACCAGCCCCGGGCCGCCGCCCATCCCTGGCCCCCGTCGTACACGACCACCGGCCGGTCCGCCGAGACGCCGGCCCGCCGCATGACCGCTCCGAAGGCCTCCGGGTCCGGCAGCGGGTGCCGGCCTCCCGACCCCGCCGGACCTGCCAGTTCGCGGTCGAGGTCGATGTACACGGCGCCCGGCAGGTGGCCGGCCTCGTACGCGGGCCGCTGGTCGGGGCCTCCGAGCTGCCAGCGGACGTCCAGCAGGACGGGCGGCCGGGAACCGGCCAGTTCGCTCTGCAGTTCGGCGGCGGAGAGGATCGTGGATTTCGCAGTCATACACGCATCTTCCTCCCCGCGCGGGGCACACGGAACAAGCCCGCCACCGGCCGGGCGCACCGATCCGGTCATCTCTGTCCCCCTGGCCCGGACGCGGCCGGTCGGGGCGCGCCGAGCGTCCCGGAGTGGAAGCATCGGCCCGACCGAGCGGGACGACGGAGGAGACTGCTGACATGACCGAGGCAGCGCAAGCGACCCGGCGTACGCCCGGCACACCGTGCTGGGTGAGCCTGATGGTGCACAGCCTCGGTACCACCGAGGACTTCTACGCGGACCTGTTCGGATGGGAGTACGTGGCCGGGCCCGAGCAGCTCGGCCCGTACGTGCGCGCGCTGCTGGACGGCCAGGAGGTGGCCGGGATCGGCGAGATGCCGCCGGACCGGCATCTTCCGGTGGCCTGGACGACGTACCTGGCCACCGACGACGCCGACGCCACGGCCGAGGCCATCCGCTCGTGCGGGGGCACGGTGGCGGTCGGCCCGCTGGACGCCGGGATCGCCGGGCGGGTGGCGATCTGCTCCGACCCGCTGGGGGCGATCTTCGGGATCTGGCAGGCCGCGTCGCGGATGGGTACCCAACTGCACGGGGCGCCGGGCACCCCCGTCTGGAACGAGCTGGTCACCCAGGACAGCTCCACGGTCGGCAAGTTCTACGAGCACGTCTTCGGGCACGAGGCGCTGACGCACGAGACGGCCTCCGACGACTTCGACTACCTGACCCTGCGCCTGGAGGGGCGTCCGGTGGCGGCCGTCCACGGAGTGGGGCGCTCGCTCCCGCACGACCGCGGCCCGCACTGGATGGCGTACTTCGAGGTCGCGGACACCGACGAGGCCGCCGCGCGCGTCGCCGGGCTCGGCGGGCGCGTCGTCGAGCCTCCGCGCGAGGGGCCGCACGGGCGGGTGGCCACGGTGGCGGACCCGGAGGGCGCGGTCTTCACCCTCGTACGGTCCCACCCGGAGACCTGAGCCCGACCGCGCGGCCCCGGGCGGCCCGGCGCCGGGGACCCCGGCGCCTCACGCGGTGACCCGGGAGACGAACGCGGCGAGGTTCACCGCGACCCGCTGGATCCTCTCCTGCGTCGTGAGCGTCTCGTGGAGCCGCGCACCGACCCCCGCGTCCTTCTTCCCGCGCACGTAGAGGGAGCAGGACAGGTCGCTGCAGAGGTAGACGCCCACCGAGTTGCCCTGCTTCCCGGCCTTCCCCGACTTCGGCGCGACCATCAGGGACACGCCGCCGATGTGCGTGGTCACGCACACCGAGCACATGCTGCGCCGGTTCTGCCCGGACGGGGAGCCGGGGCAGCGCAGGGCGAGGCCGGTGGGGCGCCCGTCCAGCTCGGCCACGAGGTAGGTGCGCTCGGGGCTCTGCGGATCGCGCCAGCCCAGGTAGTCCAGGTCGTCCCACGGCCGGTCGGCCAGATCGCGCGGGACGGCCAGGCGCTTCGCCTCGCCGCGGGTGCAGTTCACGAAGGCGGCACGGATCTCTTGCTCGGTCAGGGGCTGCATAGGACGACGCTAAGTTGCCTAAAGCATTTAGGCAACTCCATAATGGGTGAGGTCGACCGAGAGGATGGTTATGGTTCGCGTGGGACTGACCCCGGAACGCCTGGCCCGGGCGGGAGCCGAACTCGCCGATGAGGTCGGCTTCGAGGAGGTGACGGTCTCGGCGCTCGCCCGCCGCTTCGACGTCAAGGTGGCGAGCCTGTACTCGCACGTGCGCAACTCCCGCGACCTCAAGGTGCGGATCGCCCAGCTCGCCCTGGAGGAACTCGCCGACCGGGCCGCCGGGGCCCTCGCGGGCAGGGCCGGCAAGGACGCCCTGACCGCCTTCGGGCACGTCTACCGCGACTACGCCCGGGAACACCCCGGCCGCTACACCGCCACCCAGTTGCGGCTCACCCCGCAGGAGGCGGCCGCCGGCGCCGGCGGCCGGCACGCGCGGATGACACGGGCGATCCTGCGCGGCTACGACCTGCCGGAACCGGACGAGACCCACGCCGTCAGGCTCCTGGGCAGCGTCTTCCACGGCTACGTCAGCCTGGAGGCCGGCGGAAGCTTCAGCCACAGCGCCCCGGACCCGGAGGAGACCTGGCCCAAGATCCTGGACGCCCTCGACGCCCTCCTGCGGAACTGGCCCGCCTAGACCGGCCGTCGGCGGTACCGCCGAGGCGGACGGTCAGGCGTGGTTGACCGGGAGGACGTCCGGGGAGAGGGCGCCCGCGTGGGCCGCGGCCGAGGTCATGCGCCTGCGGTGGTGGCGGCGGCACAGGACCTCGTAGCCGATCTCCTCCGCCGGGCGGTTCACATCGCCGACGACGACCTGGGCGCCCTCGACGACCATCTCCCCGCCCACGGTACGGGCGTTGTGCGTGGCGCGGGCGCCGCACCAGCACAGGGCCTCGACCTGGAGCTGCTCCAGGCGGTCCGCCAGTTCGATCAGGCGCTGCGAGCCGGGGAAGAGTTTGGTGCGGAAGTCCGTCGTGATGCCGAAGGCGAAGACGTCCAGGCCGAGGTCGTCCACGATGCGGGCCAGCTGGTCGATCTGCTCGGGGGCCAGGAACTGCGCCTCGTCCACGATCACGTAGTCGGCCTTGCCGCCCTTGGACAGCTGGGCGACCAGGTACGCGTACAGGTCCATGCCCTCCGGCGCCTCGATCGCCTCCGTCACCAGGCCGAGCCGGGAGGAGAGCTTGCCCTCGCCCGCCCGGTCGTCACGGGTGAAGATCACGCCCTGGAGTCCCCGTGCATCGCGGTTGTGCGCAATCTGGAGCGCCAGGGTGCTCTTTCCGCAGTCCATCGTTCCGGAGAAGAACACCAGCTCGGGCATGGGAAGTACGGGACCTTTCGGGTCGTGGGAGGGTGGGGGCCTTCAGCCGGTCAGGAGCGGATTTCGAGCAGCGGGACGAGCTGCTCGGCCGGGGTCATGGAGCCGTGCATCCCGACGAGCGCGGACTCGTTGGGCTCGTTGCGCGAAGCGGTGATCGCGACGTCCGCCTGGGCGGCCGCGACCACGTCGCCGATCCGGCCCAGCACCCGCTCGTCGCACTCCCCCGGCGTCCCGAACCAGCCCAGTTCCAGGGCCTCTTCGCGGCTGGCGACCCAGAACCGGTCGCCGAGTACCTCGCGCCACACGGTCAGCACATCGGCCGCGGCGCCCGGGACGGCGTACACGTGCCGGGCCCTGCCCTCGCCGCCGAGCAGGGCCACGCCCGCGCCCAGTTCCCAGTCCTCGTCGTAGTCGACGCGGGAGTCCTCGTCGAAGGGCACGTCGACCATGCCGTGGTCCGCGGTCACGTACAGCGCGGTGCGCGGCGGCAGCTGCTCGGCGAGCCGCTGGACCAGCCGGTCCACGTACATCAGCTGGCCGCGCCAGGCGTCGGAGTCCACGCCGTGCCGGTGGCCGGCCCCGTCGAGTTCGCTGTAGTACGTGTACACGAGCGAGCGGTCGCCGGCCGCGAGGCGCTCGGCCGCGAGGTCCATCCGGTCCTCGCCGGTCATCCGGCCCAGGAAGGTACCGCCGCTCAGCGCGACCTTGGTGAGCGGGGTGGTCTGGAAGGCGGGTGAGGACACCTGGGCCGTCGCCACCCCCGCCTTGTCGGCGAGCTGGAAGACCGTAGGGTACGGCTGCCAGGGCTTGGGCTGGGTCCACGGGTGCCAGCGGAGCTGGTTCATCAGCTCGCCGGTGGCCGGGTTGCGCACCGCGTAGCCGGGCAGGCCGTGCCGCGCGGGCGGCAGGCCGGTCCCGACGGAGGCCAGCGAGGTGGCGGTGGTCGCCGGGAATCCCGCGGTGATCGGGCGGCCGGTGCCGCCGCGCGAGCTGCCGAGCAGGGAGGCCAGGTACGGGGCCTCGTCCTGGTGGGCCCTGATCTGCTCCCACCCCATGCCGTCGACGAGGAAGACGCAGTTCCGGTCGGCCGGGGTCAGCTCGGCGATGGAGGCGGTGAAGCCGGGGACGCCCTGGCCGGCCACGAGCGTGGGCAGCAGGTCGGCGAGCGAGCCGGCGCCGTACTCCGGCACGGGGGCTCCGGCGAGGTCCAGCGGTTCCGGCCAGTCCTGCGCGGCGGAGTACGCCATCAGCGGGCGGGGGTGGAGGTGGCCGCGGTGGCCTCGGACAGCGCCTGCGCGAAGACGAGGGTCTGGCGCACCGCCTCCGGGCCGTCGCCCGCCTCGCTGACCCGCAGGCTGAGGTCGTCCGCGGTGGAGTTGCCGGTGTAGCCGTGGTCGGAGTCGCAGTTCGGGTCGCCGCAGGCGGCCGGCTCCAGGTCGATCCGCGAGACCGCGCCCCAGCCGATGGTCAGGACGACCTCGCGGGGCAGGGTGCCCGGGGTGTAGGACTCCGGGTTGGCGACGACCCGGCTGAGGACCACCGAGGAGATGCTGGAGAGCTTGACGGACTCGGTGGAGGTGGTCGCGTACGGGGACGGCGACCCGGCGTCGGCGGCCTGCTCGTCGGTGTGGCTGACGATGAACCGGTTGCCGGTCAGGACCAGCACCGTGACATGGCGGCGCACCTCGTTGGAGTCGAAGGTCGTCTCCTGGTGGACCAGGTACGACGAGATCGGCTCGCCGCCCACCGCGGCCTCCACGGCCTCGGCCACGAGGGCCGGGTAGTAGCCGCTGCGCTCGATCGCCGTGCGCAGCCCCTGGGTCGTCGTACCGGATTTCGCCATGAGGTCCATCCTAAGGCCCGTACGGGGCACCCCGGCCTCGCCGGACCCGCTCAGTAACTGGGCAGGGTCCGCGGGCCGAGATCGCTGCGGGCGGGAGGCCGGGCGACCCGGACGGTGGCGCTCAGCACCGAGAGGCCCTCGGCGGCGACCACGACGGGCTCCAGCGACACACCGACCACCTCGGGGTGGTCGTCCACGAGCCGCGAGAGCCGCAGGAGCAGCTCCTCCAGGGCCCCGGTGTCGACCGGGTCGCTGCCGCGCCAGCCGAAGAGCAGGGGCGCCGCCCGGATCGACCGGATCAGCCCGGCGGCGTCCCGGTCCGTGGCCGGGACGAGCCGGTGGGCGGTGTCCCCGAGCAGCTCGGACGCGACGCCGGCGAGCCCGAAGGAGAGGACGGCGCCCGCGGCCGGGTCGATGACGGAGCGGACCACCGTGTCGACGCCGCGCGGCACCATGGCCTGCACCACCGGCTGGAGCTCCGCCGGCTTGCCCAGTGCCTCGGTGACCTCCTCGTACGAGCGCCGCAGCTCGGTCTCGTTCGTGAGGTCGAGCCGTACGCCGCCCAGGTCCGCGCGGTGGCGCAGGTGCGGGGCGGTCGTCTTGAGGGCCACCGGGTAGCCCAGGATCGAGGCCGCCCGGACCGCCGCGTCGGGGCTGGGCGCGGGCAGGGTGGACAGGACGCGGATCCCGTACCGGGCGAGCAGCTCGCGGGCGTCCCATTCGGCCAGGGTCAGTACGGCTCCGCCGTCGACGTCGGCCATCAGCCGGTCCAGCTGGGCCGCGGCCCCCGCCTCGTCGATGTCCTCGAACTCGGGGACCTGGCGGACCTCGGCGTTGGAGCGCCGCCACTGGCCGTACCGGACCGCCTCGGCGACGGCGCGTACCGCCCGCTCGGCGGCGGGGTAGCTGGGGATCCGGTCGCCCGCCGGCGTCCCGCCCGCGGGCGCGGGGCCCGGGGCCGGGTCCGTCCGCGGCGGCTCGAACGGCAGCGGACGGACC
>NZ_JBHXRU010000176.1:0-6517 GCF_042716255.1 Streptomyces sp. NPDC058662
GGGCCCCGCCCGTATCCGGTTCAGCCCCGGGTGGGGAGCGAAAACGGAGGCCGGTGCGAGCGCCTGCGCGAGCGGGGGGCGGGCCGCAGCAGCAGCGACAGCACCACGGCCGACACCAGCAGGCCCCCGACGAGCGTCGCGAACAGCGTGTGGTGCCCGGGGCCCAGCGCGAAGTGCGTGAGGTACGCCCCGAAGAGCGCCCCCAGGACCCCGCTGACCAGCACCGTTCTCGACGCGGGCAGTCGGTCCGCGAAGGTCCGTACGGCCGCCGCGGACAGCGCGAGTCCCAGCAGAGCAGAGCCGAGCGCTTCCAACAGCAGCATGGAGGTGCCTCCCACACGTCAGGGCAAACCGGGTCACTGCCGTCCTACCCGAAGCGGAAGAAAGGGAAACGGCCCGGTGGGATCAACCCACCAGGCCGTTTCACTCAGTTCCGGTACCCGAGGTACCACCGCGTCAGAGCGCGCCGAAACCGACCTTGCGCGCGGTCGGCTCGCCCAGGTCGACGTACGACAGGCGGTCGGACGGCACCAGGACCTTGCGGCCCTTGACGTCGGTGAGGCTCAGCAGCGGCGCCGTACCCGACAGCGCGGCGGCGACGAGGCTCTCCAGCTCCTCCGCGCTCAGGTCGCTCTCCAGCACGATCTCCCGGGGTGCGTGCTGCACGCCGATCTTGACCTCCACGGCTTTGTCCCTCCGACGATCCGGTTCGCGCGATCAGCCGCGCCGTACGCGGTCCACATTAGCCCGGAGAGGGGACGGGAACCGCGCGGGCCGGACACGCTGGCAGCGAACAGCCGGGGGTCAGACGCCGCCCTCCGTGCCGTGCAGCGGGAAGCCGGCGATGCCGCGCCAGGCGAGCGAGGTCAGCAGGCCGACCGCCGTGTCCCGGGCGACCGGGCTCTCGCTGGACAGCCAGTAGCGGGCCACGACCTGCGAGACCCCGCCGAGGCCCACGGCCAGCAGCATCGACTCGTCCTTGGACAGCCCGGTGTCCTCGGCGATCACGTCGGAGATGGCCTCGGCGCACTGGAGCGAGACACGGTCGACGCGCTCGCGCACGGCCGGCTCGTTCGTGAGGTCGGACTCGAAGACCAGCCGGAAGGCGCCGCCCTCGTCCTCCACATACGCGAAGTAGGCGTCCATCGTCGCGGCCACGCGCAGCTTGTTGTCCGTCGTCGACGCCAGCGCGGTGCGCACCGCCAGCAGCAGGGCCTCGCAGTGCTGGTCCAGCAGCGCCAGGTAGAGGTCGAGCTTGCCGGGGAAGTGCTGGTACAGCACCGGCTTGCTCACCCCGGCGCGCTCGGCGATGTCGTCCATCGCGGCCGCGTGGTAGCCCTGCGCGACGAAAACCTCCTGAGCCGCGCCCAGCAGCTGGTTGCGTCGGGCTCGGCGCGGCAGTCGTGTGCCCCGCGGACGCGCTGCCTCGGTCTGCTCGATGGCTGTCACGCCGCCTCCCACTTTCTCTAAGAACACAGTGCGCTCTGCGCCGCGCCGCCATCGTACTTTTCGGTAACCGAATCTGGAGGGTTCAGGCCGAGTTTTCTCGCGGTACGGACGAGCAGGAGACGCTGGTCAGGGGTCGGTCGGCGGTCGGTCAGCGGTCGATCGGCGGCTGGTCAGCGACTGCTCAGCGGTAGTCGTCCTCGTCGAGCGGCACCACCCGGGCCTGCTCCACCGCGTCGCCGTCGGCGGCCTCGCCCGTCGACGTGCCCGTGACCGGGTCGTCCTCGTCCGGTCGCAATTCGGCCAGCTGCTCCGCCACATCCGCCTCCGGCGCCTCGGGGTCGAGGACTTCCGGGGAGGTCTCCCGGAAGGTGTCCGGTTCCGCAGGGTCGACAGTCATCCCGCTCCCTCACTTCCTTGTCCACCTACGAGCCTAGGAGGATCCCGCATACCCCGCTATGCGGAAGGCATGCCGCCGTGACCGCGCTGTGACCGCGAACACAGGAAGTGGAGCGTGATCCTCTCGTAACATTGCCGCATGTCTTCGACCGAGCTGCCGGGCGTACGGTCCACCACCGACCCCTCCTTCCCGGCGGGAGCCGTCCGGACGGCCGACGGCGAGCAGCTGCGCACCACCGTGCTGCCCGGCCTGGAACTCGCCGTCCGCTCACGCCGCCCCCTGCGGGCCGGCCTGCCCCGCGCCCTGTTCATCCACGGACTCGGCGGTTCCTCGCAGAACTGGTCGGCGCTGATGGAGCAGCTGGCGGACACCGTCGACGGCGAGGCCCTCGACCTGCCCGGCTTCGGCTGGTCGCCGCCGGCCGCCGACCGGGACTACTCCATCACGGCCTTCGCCCGCGCGGTGATCCGCCACCTGGACGCCGCCGGACGCGGCCCGGTCCACCTCTTCGGCAACTCCCTCGGCGGCGCGGTGTCCACCCGGGTCGCGGCCGCCCGCCCCGACCTCGTCCGCACCCTGACGCTGGTCTCGCCCGCCCTGCCCGAGCTGCGGGTGCAGCGGGGAGCCGTACCGACGGCCCTGCTCGCCCTGCCCGGGACCGCCGCCCTCTTCGCCCGGATCACGCGCGGCCTGACCGCCGAACAGCGCACCCGGGGAGTGACGGACCTCTGCTACGGCGACCCCTCCCGGGTGACGGCGGAGGGCTTCGCCCACGCGGTGGAGGAGATGGAGCGGCGGATGGCCCTGCCGTACTTCTGGGACGTGATGACCCGTTCCGCGCGCGGCATCGTCGACTCCTACACCCTCGGCGGGCAGCACGGACTGTGGCGGCAGGCGCAGCGGGTTCTCGCACCCGCCCTGCTGGTCTACGGTGGCCGGGACCAACTGGTCTCGTACCGTCTGGCGCGCAAGGCCGCCGCGGCCTACCGGGGTTCGCGGCTGCTGTGCCTGCCGGAGGCCGGGCACGTGGCGATGATGGAGTACCCCGAGGTGGTGGCAGCCGCCTTCCGGGACCTCCTGCACGACACCGGCGGGGCCGGTACCGACAGGAACACCGAAGACGGCAGAGGCTGAGGACCGTGGGACGACATAGTCGCAAGGACCCCGCCCCGGCCCGCCCGGCGCCGGTGCGGACCGTCTACGTACCGGCACCCGAGCCGGTCCCGTCGCCGTACGGGGAGCAGCCGCCGCGGACGTGGCCCGAGCCCACCGTCACGCACGGCGGGTACGCCACCGCGGACCGCCGCCCGCCCGCCCCCGGCGCGCGCGGCGGCCACCCCGAGCAGGACGAGCCCGGCGGCGCCCGGCCCGACTCCGTGTACGGCGACTGGCACGGCGTCCCGCGGGCCCGCACGGCGACCGCGACCGCGGCGCGGCCCGCCCGCACGGACACCGACACCCCGGCCTTCGGCACCCCCGCGGTGGGCTTCCCGCGGGTCACGCTGGAGCCGCCCCCGCCCCGCGCGCCGTCGGCGGGGTCCGACGCCCTCTCCTCGACGGGCTCGCACCGCCGCGTGCCCGGCCCGCGCAAACCCGTACCGGCGCCGGCGCCCGCCGCGGCGCCGGCCGCTCCGGTCGAGGACCGGCCCGGTTCCGGCCGGGGCGTGAAGGTCCTCACGTACACGGGCATGGCCGCGGCCGCCGTGACCACGGTCCTCGCGGTCGTCGTCGCGGGGCAGGTGGCCGCCGACCGCGACAAGGACACGGCCGCCTCCCTGGCCGCGACCGACGACGGCGCGGCCCGCGCCGCCGACAGCGCGGCGCCGGCCTCCCGGTCCGACGGCCGCCCGACACCGGACGCCCCCGCGGGCACGCCCGCCGCGGCGCCCGCGGCGGAGCTGACGTACGAGCAGAGGATGGCGGAGCAGCTGCCCGTCGACGCGAAGCTCACCGGCCCCGGGACCTTCGACACCGTGCCCGGCGTGGCCAAGGCGCCCGGCAAGGGCAGACTCGTGCGCTACCGGGTCGACGTCGAGCAGGGCCTCGGCATGGACCCGCAGCTGTTCGCCGAGGCCGTGCACCGCACCCTGAACGACCCCCGCAGCTGGGGCCACGGCGGCACCAGGACCTTCGAGCGGGTGCCGGGCGGCGAGGCCGACTTCGTGATCACCCTCGCGAGCCCCGGGACCACCGGCAAGTGGTGCGCCAAGTCGGGCCTGGACACCACCATCGACAACGTCTCCTGCGATTCGGCGTCCACCGAGCGCGTGATGATCAACGCCTTCCGGTGGGCGCAGGGCTCGCCCACCTACGGCCCGGACCAGATGTTCGCCTACCGCCAGATGCTGATCAACCACGAGGTCGGCCACCGGCTCGGCCACGGGCACGTGAGCTGCCGGACTCCGGGCGCGCTCGCGCCGATCATGCAGCAGCAGACGAAGTCCCTCGACATCGACGGAATCGCCTGCAAGCCCAACCCCTGGGCACATCCCGGCAGTTGAGGCATCCGTTGACCCGATCGCGGGCCCGCGCGGCAGCGGGGCCCGCAGTGGCGGACGCGAGCCCGTAGCCCTTTCTAGCGTGCTCGAACGCGAACCGTACGGGAAAGTTACGACTCTTCACCCCTTCCGGTGGCGCGACGGACAACCGTCCGTCGCACCTCCGACGGATCCGCTTGAGTTCTTCCGCGGCGGGTCGCCGGGCCTACGGCGACCGCCTGAACGGGAGATCGGGGGTGCCACTCGTGCGGATCGGACTGCTCACGGAAGGTGGTTATCCGTATGCGACGGGCGAGGCGAGGCTGTGGTGCGACCGGCTCGTGCGCGGGCTCCCGCACCACGAGTTCGAGCTCTACGCACTGAGCCGCAGCGCCGAGCAGGAGCGCGGCCGCGTCCCGCTGCCCGAGCACGTCACCCGGGTCCGCACCGCCCCCCTCTGGGCGCCGGCCGACGACGGGCGGACGTACTGCCGGCGGGAGCGCAAGCGGTTCGCCGCCTGCTTCAAGGAACTGGTCCACGGCATCTGCGGCGGCGACCCCGGCTCCTTCGCGGCCGGCCTGTACGGCCTCGCCGAACTCGCCGCCGAGCAGGGCGGGCTGTACGCGGCGCTGCGCTCCGAGGCCGCGGTGCGGGCCGTGGAGTCCGCCTGCCGGGCGCCCGGCGCCGGCCGCTCCGTGCAGGCGGCCCGGGTGGCGGACCTGCTGGAGTTCGTGGACGAGCTGGAGCGCATGCTCAGGCCGCTGTCCCTCGACTGGTACGAGGAGCTCGGCGCGGTCGACATCTGCCACGCCGCGGCCGGCGGCGTGGCGGCGCTCCCCGGACTCCTGGCCAAACGCTTCTTCGGGGTGCCGCTCCTGGTCACCGAGTACGGGGTCCGGCTCCGGGCCCACTACCTCGGGAACGGGACCGGGGCGACCCCCGCCGTACGGGCCCTGCTCGCGGCCTTCCACACCCGGCTGGCCGGCGAGATCTACGACCGGGCCGACCTGCTGACGCCCGGCAACGCGCACGCCCGCCGCTGGCAGGAGCGCTGCGGCGCCGCCCGGGACCGGGTGCGCACGGTCCACCCCGGCATGGAGGCGGACCGATTCGCCACCGTCGGCGAGGCCGCGGACTGCGGGGACCCCGACACCCTGGTGTGGGTCGGGCGGACCGAACCCGCCAAGGACCTCGTCGGGCTGCTGCACGCCTTCGCCGAGGTCCGCAGGGCCGCACCGCAGACGCGGCTGCGCATCTTCGCCACCGGGGAGGCGGCCCCCGGCTACCTCGCCGACTGCCGCTCCCTCGCGGCGCAGCTCTTCCCCGACGAGGCCGCCGACGCCGTCACCGCCGGGGAGAACCCGGTCACCTTCGAGGAGGTCGGCGGACCCGAGGCGCCGTCCCCGGCCGAGGCCTACGGCGCCGGGCGCGTCGTAGTGCTGTCCTCCGTGGTCGAGGGCTTCCCCGGCACTCTCGTCGAGGCCATGTTCTGCGGCCGGGCCACCGTCTCCACCGACGTCGGCGCGGTCCGCGAGGTCATCGGGGGGACCGGCCTCGTCGTACCGCCCCGCAACCCGCGCGCCCTCGCCGACGCCTGCCTCTCCCTGCTGGGCGACCCCGAGCGCGCCCAGCGCCTGGGGGCGGCCGGCCGGGCGCGGGCCCTGGAGCTCTTCACCGTCGAGCAGAACGTCGCCGCCTTCCAGGAGATCTACCTGCGCCTGCTCGCCCGGGGCTCCGCCCGGCCGGACGGGGAGGTCCCCTTCGCCCAGCCCCCGGAGGCCCGGGTCCCCGGCCACTGGACCACCCCCACCTGGGCCCCGGCCCCCCACCCGGCCCCGGAGGCAGCGGTATGACCACCCTGGACCCGCACGCCGTCGCGGGGGACACCGCCGCACCGCCCGCCGTCCTGCGCCGGCGCGCCGGCGGCGACCCCGTCAAGGCCCTGCTGCACCGTCACCGCGCCCTGTGCGAACGGGCCGTGGACCCGCTGGAGATCGCCGCCGGCCTGGAGGCCCACGGCATCACCGACCGCACCGCCGGCCGCTTCCGCCACCGCGACGTCTTCGCCCTCGCCGAGGAGCTGTACGCCCGGACCCCGCGCGGCGAGGCACCCCCCGCGGCCCCCGGTCCCCGCGCCGCCCCGGCCCTCGGCGGGCTCCGCGAACTGCGCGCCGCCGGCTGCGCCGTGCTGCCC
>NZ_JBHXRU010000177.1:0-6095 GCF_042716255.1 Streptomyces sp. NPDC058662
CCTCCGAACGGAGGGCGCCGGGGGCCTCGCGCGTGCCCGCCGGGGCGCTCACCCCCGTAGCGCTCAGGCCGTACGGGCCGGGTCCGCCGCCACGAGGCGGCCGTCGGCCATGGTCGCCGTACGGTCCATCCGCTCCAGGTGGGCGCGGTCGTGCGTGACCAGCACGGTCGCCGTCCCGCGCTCGCGGGTCAGGCCGACCAGCAGGTCGAGCACCGCGGCGCCGCGCTCGTGGTCCAGGGCGCTGGTCGGCTCGTCGACCAGCAGGACGGCGGGCTCGTTCATCAGGGCGCGGGCGATGTTCACCCGCTGGCGCTGGCCGCCGGAGAGCTGGTGCGGGCGCTTGTCGGCCTTGTCGGCCAGCCCCACCGCGTCCAGCAGCTCCAGCGCGCGGCGGCGCAGCAGCCGGGCCGGCCGGCCGGAGAGGTGGGCCATCACCTGGAGCTGCTCGGCGGCGGTGAGCGAGGCCAGCAGGTTCGGCTGCTGGAAGACGATGCCGATCTCCTCCCGGCGCAGCGCCGCCTTCCCCGCGGCGTCGAGCTCCGCCGTGTCCCGGCCGGCGACCACGACCCGCCCGGAGTCCGGGGTGACCAGGGTCGCGGCGACCGCGAGCAGGCTGGACTTGCCGGAACCGGACGGCCCGACGACCGCCGTCAGCGTGCCCGCGGGTACCTCCAGGCGGACCGCGTCGAGGGCGGTCAGACGGCTGTCGCCGTCGGGGTAGGTCAGCGTGACGTCGTGGACGAGCAGGCTCATCTGGCGCTCCCGAGGGCGGTCAGCGGGTCGACGGCGGTGATCCGCCGGATGGACAGGGCAGCGCCCAGCGCGCCCAGCGCGATCATGACGGCGGCGGGGACGAGCACGGTGGCCGCGTCGAGGACGAAGGGCACGTCGCCGCCGCTGATCAGCGCGCCCAGGCCGACGGCGAGCAGCGTGCCCAGCCCCGTGCCGGCGGCGAGCATGACCACGGCCTGTCCGAGGGCGTCCTTGAGCAGGTACCCGGTGGAGGCGCCCAGCGCCTTCAGGACGGCGACGTCCCCGCTGCGCTGGATCGTCCACACGGTGAAGAAGGCCCCTATGACCAGGGCCGAGATCGCGAAGAGGAAGCCGCGCATCAGCTGGAGCGAGCCGTTCTCGGCCTGGTACGAGCCCATGGCGCCCAGGGCCTCGTCGACGGTCTGGGCCCGGGTGCCCGCGGCCCGGTCCCCGGCGGCGAGGTCCAGGCCGTCCCCGGCGAGGGCCACGACGGTGGCGAGGGTCTCCAGGGAGGTGCCGGGGTTGCCGACGCGCTGCCAGTCGTCGAGGTCCATCCAGACGACCGGGGTGTGGCTGTAGGAGGCGGTGCCGGAGACGGCGGCCACGGTGAGTTCGAGCGCGCCGATCCTCAGCCTGGCGCCGGCGGTGAGGCCGCCGAGCTCCGCGGCCGCCTTCTCGGTGAGGACCGCGGAGCCCTGCGCGAGGCCGCTCCCGCGCGGGCCCAGGGGGCCGGCCGGGTCGACGCCGAAGACGGACACGGCGGCGGTGCGCTCGCCCGAGGCGGCGTTGGTGGTGCGGATGCCGAGCGGTTCGGCCGAGGTCACCCCCGGCTGCTCCCGCCAGGCCCGCCAGGCCTTCTCGGGCACCTGCGAGTGGGTGAAGGACACCTTCTGGTCACCGGCCGGCGCGGCGAACGCCAGGTGCGAGGCGGGCAGGCCGGTGATCGCCGAGACGTTCTCCCGGGCCAGCCCCGAGGTGAGCCCGGACAGCAGGCCGACCAGCAGTGTGATCAGTACGACGACCGAGCCCATGAGGGCGAACCGGCCCTTCGCGAACCGTAGATCTCTCCATGCGACGAACATGATCCCCACCCTGGTCTGCCCCGTGGACACACGGCATCGCGCCACGGTAGAGATCCTCGTATCGAAGGGTGCACGCGGACATCGAACTTTTGGTTGACCGGGGCCGGCCGGCGCCCGCTTACGCTGGTCGGGCCATGGCTGCCCCGATTCCCCCCTCCCCCGCCGTGCCCGCCGTGCCCGCCGTCCACGCCGGACGACCGCTGCCGCCCGTCTCCCGCGTCCTGCGGCTGTGCCTGCACGCGCTGCTCCTCGGCCTGCTCGCGCTGGCCGCCGCCCGGGCCGTCGCGGACTCCGCGCCCCGGTCCGGCTGGGTGGTCGCCGCCTGTGTGCTGCTGGCCGGCGTGTACCTGGGGGGCGTACGCACGCCCGCGGTGCACAGCTCCCCGCGCGCCGGGGCGGTGTGGCTCGCCGGGCTGGGAGCGGCTTGGGCGGCGCTGCTCGCGGTCTCCCCGGACGGGCTGTGGATCGCCTTCCCGCTGTACTTCCTTGAGCTGCACCTGCTGCGGCTGCGCTGGGGGGTCGCGGCCGTCGCCGTGACGGCCTGCGCGGCGATCGGCGGCTTCCTGGCGCACAGCAGCGCGGTGACCCCGGGGGCCTTCCTCGGGCCGCTGCTGGGCGGCGCCGTGGCGGTGGCGACCGTACTGGGCTACCAGGCGCTGTACCGCGAGAGCGAGCGCCGGCGGGAGCTGATCGAGGAGCTGATCACGACCCGGGCCGAGCTGGCCGCCGCCGAGCGCGGCGCCGGGATCATGGCTGAGCGGGAGCGGCTCGCCCGGGAGATCCACGACACCCTCGCCCAGGGCCTGTCCTCCATCCAGCTGCTGCTCCGGGCCGCCGAGCGGGCACTGGCGGAGCCCGCGGCCGGGGCGGGGGCCGGGGCCGGGACGGCGGCCGGTTCGGCGGCCGGGGCCGGGGGCGTCCCCGCCGATGCGTCGGCGGCGGCGCTCGCGCACATCGCCCGGGCGCGCGGGGCCGCGCAGGAGAACCTGGCCGAGGCACGCCGCTTCGTACGGGCCCTCACCCCGCCGGACCTGGAGCACGGGTCGCTCGCCGCCGCCCTGGAGCGGCTGTGCGCGGGGGTCCCGGGGCCGCGGGTGCGGTTCTCGTTGAGCGGCGGCCCGCGGGTGCTGCCCACACCGTACGAGGTGGCCCTGCTGCGGATCGCGCAGTCGGCGCTGGCGAACGTGGTGCGCCACGCGCGGGCCGGCCGCGCCGAGATCACCCTGACCTTCATGGACACCTCGGTCACCCTGGACATCGTGGACGACGGGCTGGGCTTCGACCCCTCCCGCGCCGGGTCCGGGTCCGGCGGCGGCTTCGGGCTGCCGGCGATGCGCTCGCGCGCCGAGTCGCTCGGCGGGCTGTTCACCGTGGAGTCCGACCCCGGCCAGGGCACCGCCGTGGCCGTCACCCTGCCGTTGCCCGTGGAGGCCCCCTGATGACCATCCGGCTGCTGCTGGCCGACGACCACCCGGTGGTACGGGCCGGGCTGCGCGCGGTGCTCGACACCGAACCGGACTTCGCGGTGACCGCGGAGGCCGCGACGGCCGAGCGGGCGGTCGAGCTCGCCGGCTCGGAGCTGGTGGACGTGGTCCTGATGGACCTCCAGTTCGGGTCCGGTATGCACGGCTCCGAGGCGACGGCCCTGATCACGGCCCGCCCGGGCGCGCCGCGGGTGCTCGTCCTGACCACGTACGACACGGACGCGGACATCCTGGCGGCGGTGGAGGCGGGCGCCTCCGGCTACCTGCTCAAGGACGCCCCGCCGGAGGAGCTGGCGGCGGCCGTACGGACCGCCGCGGCCGGTCAGTCGGCGCTGGCGCCGGCGGTGGCCCTGCGGCTGATGGACCGTATGCGGACCCCGGCGGAAGCGCTGACGAAGCGGGAGCTGGAGGTGCTGCAGCTGGTCGCGGACGGCCTGTCGAACCAGCAGATCTCCAGAAAGCTCTTCCTCAGCCAGGCCACGGTCAAGTCCCACCTGGTGCACATCTACGCCAAGCTCGGCGTCGACTCGCGCACCTCGGCGGTGGCGGCGGCGGGCAGCCGGCGGCTGATCCGTACACGCTAGGGCCGGCCCCGGGGAAGGCGGCTTGCGGGGGTTGGCCCCCCGGCCGGTCCACCGGCCCGCAGGCGGGTGGACGGGGCTTCGACCCGGCTGTGGTGGGTGGCACGGGGCTGGCCTTCCGGCCTCCTCGACGGCGGGTCCCTCACCGGCGCACTCGGCCGGGCGGACGCGTGGGACCTGGTCTTCGGCGCCGGCCGGAGCCTGCACCTGGCGGCCGTGCTCGCCGCGCTGGCACTGATGTTCCGCCCGACGGCCAACGCGTACTTCCGCGCGACCGCCCGGTAGCGATTCACGCCACCCAGTGCGGGCGCTCCACCGTCGACGGCAGCGGGACCCCGTCGTGGAGGGCGCTCGCGAGACGCCGCACGCCCTCGTCCAGCCGCTCCGGGGGAAGGGTGTACGGGATGCGCAACCGGTGCTCGAAGGTGCCCGGGTCCACCCCGAACCGGGCTCCGCGCCCGATGTGGACCCCGGCCGCCGCCGCCCGCTCGGCGAGCGGGGAGCTGACGGCCTCGCCCAGGTCCACCCAGAGCGAGAGGCCGCCCGGCGGGAGCCGCCAGGACCATTCCGGGGTGTGCCGCTGGAGCGAGCGCACCAGCGCCTCGCGCTGCGTGCGCAGCTGCGCGAGGCGCGGGGGCAGCGACCGGTCGAGGCCCGCCATCAGCGGGAGCGCGACCAACTGGTCGAGGACGGAGCCGCTCATGTCGGCGGCGACCCGCACGGCCGTCAGCTCGGCGATCATCTTCGCGGTGGCCCGGATCCAGCCCACCCGCAGACCGCCCCAGTGGGTCTTGCTGAGCGAGCCGATGGTCACCACGTGGTCGGCGCCGCCGCGCGGGGCCAGTGAGGCCAGGGGCGCGGGGGCCGGGACGTCCAGCGCGATGTCGGCGACGGTCTCGTCGACCACCAGCCAGGTTCCCGTCCGCCGGGTGGCGGCGAGCAGCCGCAGCCGCTCCTCGGGCGGCATGAGGGCGCCGGTCGGGTTCTGGAAGTCGGGGATGACGTACGCCAGCCTCGGCACGGTCTGGCGCAGCGTGGACTCGGCTATCTCCATGTCCCAGCCCGCGTCGGAGACGGCGATGGAGCCGGTGCGCAGCCGGGCGTGGCGCAGGGCGTCCAGGGCGTTGGCGTAGGTCGGGTTCTCGGTGACGACACGGTCCCCGGCCCGGCAGAGCAGGCTGACGACGAGGGCGAAGGCCTGCTGGGCGCCGGCTGTGACCAGGATCTGCTCGGGGCGAGTGGGCAGCCCGCGCCGCGTGAACCGCTCGGCGACGGCCGTCCGCAGGTCGGGCAGGCCGAAGGGGTGGTAGCCGGGGCTGCGGGCCGCCCCCGGCAACCGGGCCGCGGCCCAGGCGAGGGCGTCGGCCAGGCCGCCGTCCGGGGCTCCCATGGCGGCGATGGCCAGGTCGATGCCCGGGTCCCCGTCGGGGCTGTAGCCGCCCGCCCCGATCAGGGCGTGGGCGCCGACCGGGCGGTGCCCGTCGGGGAGCTCGGTCCAGGTTCCGGAACCGCGCCGGC
Source organism: Streptomyces sp. NPDC058662 (assembly GCF_042716255.1). Taxonomy (NCBI): domain Bacteria; kingdom Bacillati; phylum Actinomycetota; class Actinomycetes; order Kitasatosporales; family Streptomycetaceae; genus Streptomyces; species Streptomyces sp. NPDC058662. The sequence continues at coordinate 5,419 of NZ_JBHXRU010000177.1, forward strand.
TGCGGACGTAGCCGCTCTCGCGCAGCAGGTCGTAGGCACCGGTGACGGTCGCGCGGCTGGCGCCGACCGCCTCGGCGAACTCGCGCTCGGCCGGCAGCCTGACGTGGAGCGCGACGCGGCCGTCGAGGATCAGCGTGCGGACGGCGTCGGCGAGGGCCCGGTAGCCGGGCTTGGCCAGCACCTCGGCGGGCAGCAGCGCCGCGAGCTGGCGGCTGCCGATGGTTCTGTCCGCCGTCTGGACCACTCGCCCGTTTGCCATGCCAACCTCCCCTGATTGGCTCTGCCGGCCAGGCCAATCGAGGACCAGACTCGCCTTATTGGCCCCCGATTGGCAAGGAGAAGCCGAGATGCTCACCGATCGCGAGGAACGAGCCCTGCTGACCGCCACCGAGAACCGGATCGCCGAACCGCTGCGGATCGGGGCCGCGCTGGCCTCCCTGCGGCGCGCCCTGACCTCCGGACGGCGTACGGCCGCCCGGGCGCAGGAGCGAGAATCGGCGTTATGCCAGAGCACACCGAAGCGCGGGGCGCCGAACCGCGCCGCACCGATCCGTCACTGACCGCGGCGCGGCCGGGTCCGGAGCCAGCCCCCGCGCCGGGACCGGGCGCGGACCCCGCCGGGGTTACCGGGGCGGGCCCCGCCGGGGGTGCCGGGGCCCAACCGGGCGGGGTAGCGG